>JABSRS010000098.1 GCA_013214885.1 Gammaproteobacteria bacterium | reverse complement strand
CAAAGCCATAATCTGGGGCGTAAGTTAATGCTTCGGCAATGTGTCCTGCGTACCACATCACTTTTTTAGGGACACAACCAACATTTACACAGGTACCACCTAAGGCTTTAGCCTCGATGATTGCGGCTTTTTGGCCATGCATAGCCGCACGGTTTGCACTGGCGATGCCGCCGCTGCCGCCGCCGATAGAGATATAGTCAAATTGTTCAATCATGATAAATCCTAGTTAGTTATGTGTTCACTTAATACATTATATATATGGGTTATAGATAAATAATACAAGATGCTTGAAATTGTTTGTGTTTAGCCCCATCTTTTAAGGTATATATAAAAATTCAAGGATCACCGATGACCGCTTCAGTAGATAATGCCAATTTAACCGATAATCCGTTATTTTCGATGACCAGTTTACCGCCGTTTAGCGCGATTAAACCATCACACATTGAGCCAGCCGTTAAAGCGGCCATTGCCTTGTGTCGTGACAAGGTTGAACAAGTGCTTAGTGAAAACAACACCTACACTTGGGACAACCTCGTGGCACCGCTTGAAGAGTCAGACGACAAGCTGGGCCGTATTTGGTCACCAGTCGGTCATCTTAATGGCGTGTTAAACAGTGATGAGTTACGCCTGGCATATGAGGCCTGTTTGCCACAACTTAGTGAGTACGGTACTTGGGTGGGACAAAACAAAGGTTTGTATCAGGCATATCAACAAATAGCCGATAGCAGCGATTTTAATCAACTGACTAGCGTGCAGCAAAAAGTAATTAAAGACTCATTACGTGATTTTAAGCTTTCTGGTATCGCATTAAACGACGAGCAACAACAGCGTTATGGCGAAATTAGTATCCGTTTATCTGAGCTGGGTTCTAAGTTTAGTAATAACGTTCTTGATGCGACCTCTGGCTGGTCTAAATTAATTAGCGATGTTGCTGATTTAGCGGGTTTGCCAGCAAGCGCGATCGAAGCGGCGCAACATGCCGCCACAGACAAAGAATTAGACGGTTACTTACTGACATTAGAGTTCCCAAGTTATTTACCAGTGATTACTTACGCTGACAATCGTGAACTGCGCGCCGAAGTCTACGAGGCATTTGCTACTCGTGCCTCGGATCAAGGACCCGACGCTGGCAAGTGGGACAACAGTGAAATTATCGATGAAACGGTGGCGTTGCGTCATGAGATCGCTCAGCTGTTAGGTTTTGACAGCTATGCTGATAAATCTCTTGCGACTAAAATGGCAGAAAACCCAGCGCAAGTGGTGAGCTTTTTAGAAGACTTAGCGGGTAAGTCTAAGCCGCAGGCCGAGCAAGACTTAGCCCAGTTACTGGAATTTGCCAAAACACAATGTGGCGCCACCGAAATTGAAGCGTGGGATCTAACGTATTATTCTGAAAAGCTTAAGCAACATACGTATGCGATTTCAGATGAAGAGCTCAAGCCTTACTTCCCAGAATCGAAAGCGGTGCAAGGTTTGTTTGAAGTAGTATCACGGTTATACGGTTTAACCATTGTTGAACAGCTGCAAGTTGATACGTGGCATAAAGACGTTAAATTTTTCAATATTAGTGATGTTAATGGTGAGCATCGCGGGAGCTTCTATTTAGATCTTTACGCCCGTGAGCATAAACGTGGCGGCGCTTGGATGGACGATTGCTTAGCACGCCGGATCACCAGTGATAATGAATTACAAAACCCAGTAGCTTACCTCACGTGTAACTTCAATAAACCCGTTGGCGGTAAGCCAGCGTTGTTTACCCACGATGAAGTCGTTACCTTGTTCCACGAGTTCGGTCATGGTTTACACCATATGCTGACCAAGGTCGATATTGGGGCTGTTTCTGGCATTAACGGGGTGCCATGGGATGCCGTTGAGTTACCTAGTCAGTTTCTTGAAAACTGGTGTTGGCAAGAAGAGGCTTTAGCCCTGATATCTGGCCATTTTGAAACGGGTGAGTCACTGCCAAAAGACATGCTTGATAAGTTGCTTGCCGCGCGTAATTACCACAGTGCAATGCAAATGATCCGTCAACTTGAATTCTCATTGTTTGATTTTAGATTACACCTTGAGTTTGATCCACAGCAGGGTGCTAAAGTGGCCGAAGTACTGGCTGACGTTCGTCAAAAATACAGCGTGATCCAGCCGCCAGCGTTTAATCGTTTTCAGCATGGTTTCTCGCATATCTTTGCGGGGGGTTATGCTGCAGGTTATTACAGTTATAAATGGGCCGAAGTATTGTCTGCTGATGCGTTTTCTAAGTTTGAACAGGATGGTATTTTCAACCGTGAGACTGGTTTGTCATTCATGCAAAACATTTTAGAAATGGGCGGCTCTAAAGAGCCAATGGAGCTATTTAAGAGTTTCATGGGCCGTGAACCACAAGTTGATGCGTTATTGCGTCATAGCGGTATTGGTACTTAACGATGGCAGCAATGCATGAAAAATTTGCGGCGGTGCTAGCACGCGCCGCCGAACGCAAAGGCGGTGAGGCCGCCTTAGCTTCTTTAGTTGATAGGCCTGCCTCACAAGAGAAACTTAGCCAGCTGACTTCAGATCGGGTACTTGCCCAAATGACCAAGTCGGTCTTTAAATCGGGTTTTGTGTGGCGGGTGGTAGAAAACAAATGGTCGTGTTTTGAAGAGCATTTTTTCAACTTTGAAGTTGATAAAATATTAATGATGCCCGATGAAATGCTGGAGCGAAAGGCGACGGATCCGAAGATTATTCGTAATCTTAAAAAGGTCTTTACCATTCGTGATAACGCGCAAGCGATTAAAAATATTGAACGTGAGTTTGGACCAATCGGTGAGTTTCTTGCGAACTGGCCGATCGATGACATTATTGGGTTATGTGCGCTGCTAAAACAACGAGGAAATCGTCTGGGTGGTAATACCGGTTTAAATATTCTCCGTGGACTGGGTAAAGATTCGTTTCGGTTATCAAGTGATATCGAGGCTTATATGCGTAGCCGCGACATTATTAGCGGTGGCTTGCAAACGAAAACTAGTCTTAAGGCGATTCAGAATCAATTTAACTTATGGCAGCAGGAAACTGGCTTGTCATTAACCGAAATGAGCATGATTTTGGCCTATAGTTGTGGTGATAATCGAGTGGGTTTTGCTAGAGCCTAGAATCTAGGTTGAACAACTAGCCAAAACCATTAAAATAGCGGGCTATTAATATCAATTGAGTTTCTTATGAGTTATCCGCATGTGGCAATTGTTGCCGAAGATCCATCGTTACAAGCCCAGGCTGAATTATTAGCCGCGCGCTGGCAGTTGCCGTTAAGCTCGGGTGATGGTGACTTGTTTCAATTGCAGTTAACTCATGAGCGTTTACAGCTGATTAAGCTCGACGAGCCAAAGCTCGGCGCTGTTTTTGTAGATTTTATTGAAGGTGCAGTAGCTCATCGGCGCAAGTTTGGTGGCGGTCGTGGTCAACAGATTGCCAAAGCAGTTGGTTTAAAAGCACATGCTAATCCGACCGTGCTTGATGCTACCGCTGGCCTTGGGCGTGACGCCTTTGTGTTGGCCAGCTTGGGTTGTACGGTCACGATGTTTGAGCGTTCGCCGATAGTTGCGGCACTGCTTGATGATGGCTTGGCTCGGGCCAAGCAAGATCCAGAAATTGGTGGTTGGGTTAGTGAGTGTTTAATGCTCGAACATAACAATTCGATTGAACAATTATCTCAATTGACCGCCAGTCATGAAGTGGTTTATCTCGATCCGATGTTTCCACATCGTAAAAAATCAGCCCAAATCAAAAAAGAAATGCGGGTGTTCCAAAGTTTAGTCGGTAGCGATGATGATGCCGATAAATTGTTGCCCGTGGCACTAAATGCCGCCACCAAGCGGGTGGTGGTTAAACGTCCCGGTTATGCTGGGTTTCTTAACGAGCAAACCCCCAGTATGCAGCTCACCTCAAAGGCCAACCGTTTCGATGTCTATGTTAAGGCGGCGATGCTAGACGGAAAAATTTCTGATCAAAACAAGGAGTAAAGGTGAAAAACTATGGCATTAGCCGTCGGGTTACTCATTGTGACCAGCCGCAAAACCAAACTAAGATTAACTAGCATCTGCGCTGTAAAGATGCTTATTGCCAAATTGGTGGGCTACAAATAGTGATAACAACAGTAATACCGCTTACTCGTCACTATCAACAACCGATAACTTTAATATCCAGATTACTGAAACCATTATCCCAGCACTGGAATTTCAAAACTAAGAACCATCAGAAAACCAGACCATATACGCCATTATCACTACTCACAGCAACAACTTGAGTACAAGCCTGTTGAAGCGATGAGCAGCGCAATAACCAATGCGTTTGATGTTAATGATACCCCTTTACATCGGTTACTGCCGTGATGATGCCTTAACAAGCACTGTGGGAAAGTCGGTTATGGTTGTTGGTTAAGTTACTTAATATGATTAACCCAAGAAACAGAAACCCCCTCAAGAGGAATCTCTGTTTTCACTTCAGCCTTGCTAAACTCTACCCCTGTAGGAACTCCGTCAAGGGCCATTAGTATGACAGATGACGTCTCACTTCCTACTGAGTGCGATAACTTATTTAGTGTAACTGTTTTTCCGTCTTTTTCATTTATTAGGGTAACTATTATAGCGCCTTGTGGGAAGGCGCCTGATAAAGCATTCATTCTTTTTGTTACACCCAAACCAGAATAAGCTTCCATCATTGTTGTTACATCAATCTCAATGTGACCACCTGAATTAATTGCACTTATAGTTGGTTCGCAAGGTAAAGATACACTTTCCATTATACTAATCGGGCTTGGCGTCAAGAGTACCAGTTTAGAAAAAAGTAAAATTTTAAATAATTCAATCATATTTACCTACTGAGCAATTTTTAAAACATCTTGAGCCCATGATTGGCAATTTCTTGCACCCATCATGCAAGCACCAGTGTTCGTTCTGGCAAACACACTATAAGTTGGAACCCCAACTTTATCTATAGCATCTAATACCGCTTGGTCTTTGTCATTACCAGCATGGATAGTTTCACATTTGGAGTTGTTAGCATCGTCCGTATCAATAATCTTCCCATCACTCATAACAAAATTACCACTAGCGGTAAAACCTTGGGACTTACCATTAATCACTAAGTAATCATGCCGTATTGGTGAGAACTGATTAGGGGAAAGCTCACCTGTGCCTCCCAACTCCCTTGAGCAAAGTTTAACTGTCAACCCTAACGGGTCAACCAAGCTAACGGGATTCCCATCCACATAAGCATAAGTATTCAACCCACCCGCCAAACCAATCGGGTCAGATTGTAAATACCGTCCAGTCTCTGGGTCGTAATCACGGAACATGTTGTAGTAAGAGCCTTTTTCGCTATCCCAATATTGTCCCGGAAGTACTGAGTCCGATGCAATCATATTTGAATGGTGCTGCAATCCCTGCATTGACAAGACCTTTGAGTTAAAAGTTATTAATATACTGATAACTTAACAAAAAAACTCTATAAACGGTATTGTTTGTTGATTGAAATTTGACTAATCATCCATTTCATCAAGTAATTCTTCGATGATAGATTGCGATGATGCATCTTTGGCTGGATGAGTGGCATTATGCACTTGTTTTAGTTGTTCAATCGACACATGCGTATAGATTTCAGTGGTGGATAAATCACGATGACCAAGCAGTGTTTGAATGAAGCGAATATCAGCACCATTTTCCAACATGTGACTGGCACATGCATGACGAAACAAATGACAACTACCAACAACCTCAAGACCTGAGTTCTTAATATGGCGCTTTACCATAGTACTTAGGTTGTCACGACGATAGCCTTCACCATAATCCGTTAAGAACAATATGTTTTCATTCGTCTTCGTAACTAGTAACGGTCTAACGTCAACACGATACTTTTCCAGCCACTTCATTGCACGATTACCTATTGGTACTAGTCGGTCATAGCCGCCTTTACCTTGCCTTACCCAGATAGCACCACGTTTAATGTCAACGCCATAAATGGATAGGTTGCAAATTTCCATGCGGCGCATCCCTGTTGAATACAAGACCTCCAGTACGGCACGGTCACGTACACCTAAAGGTTGATGGTAATCAGGCTCATCAATAATCGCTTCGACTTCATCAATACTCATGATGTAACGTGGCAGTCTCTTTGATTTCTTTGGTAGCTCTAGTTCGGATGCAGGGTTGTACAGAATGTAGTTTTCACGAGCTAACCATTTAAAGAAACTTTTTAGTGGTGACAACATCACATGCTGACTACTAAAGGTCAGTGGCTCACCATCAGCTTTGCGGTAGTAATACAAATACCGCTGATACCTTTCTAGTATCGGTTTGGTGATTGAACGAACATCATGAAGCTCACGCTCACCGCACCATGCAATAAACCTAACCAAGCCATTTTTACGCCGCTTAATGGTATCTTTGCTAACACCAGTGACTAAACCTTGTTCGAGAAACTTCAGCATGTATGGCGTAATGCCATGATGCTCAATTTGATGATGTAATGAATTCTCATGACGTATTTGGTGAGCTTTTGATAAATCCTTTTTCTGACGAACAATCATATTAACGACCACCTAATACATGTTCGATGCAGTTGTTTTTTCTTACCCAATACATGCATCCGACAAAACCAATAGCGATTATCAGTAACCTTTGTAGATGTAGTCTTCGGGGTGATTTCAACGTCCAATATCGAGTACGATAGCTATCCGATAACACACCGAAAACGTGACCATTCACCCCGGTATCGTGCATCATAATGATACGTTCTCAGGTGGTACGGATGATAATATGCTTACGGGTAGCGTTTCTCCATAGTCGAGTAGTTGATATTCCAAACACCCGTAACGACTTACTTGTTTGCAGGTTATGTATTCATAATTAACCAGTCGCTTTAGGTGCTCTCTTAATTGCGTGTTACCCAATGACACCCATTGCCGTACCTGTTTTTGAGTAAATTGGCAATCCAACACATCAACACCATCATCCGTTGATTGTTTCTCAAGCTGCTTAGTAATGTCATTGAGTAGCTGCCGTGTTTGTGGTGGCAGTTCATCCATCGAACGTATCAGCACATGCTGAGTGAGTTTGTTGGCAAGTTCAATATCATCAGGGACGACCTCGATGTATTCAATCACTTCATCATTGCGCTCAAGGCGTTTGATTTCACGTTGGTGTTGATGCAGTAAAGCGATGGCATCTATTAGAGTTAAATACTTTTCATGGTCACGACGATTGCGGGTTTGACCGTAGGTGAAGCTCAACTTATCAGCGTACGGATTCACTACGCGAAGTGGTTTCAGTAACCGCTGTGCATGTTGATGTTTCTTAATTAAATGACTTCGTGATAGCTGATTCATCAAACCTTTGAGCGTACGTTGTTGCCGTTGAAGTTGTTGAATGTTTAACGTCTGCTCAGCACTCTCATTCACCGTCAGCACCAAGCAACTCTTCATCAATATCAATGGCGGTCGTGGTCAGAAATAACATCACTGGCCCTTCAACTCGATATTCGTGTGTTAATAACCGTCCGGTTTGTGCATCTAGAGTGTCGGTTATGGTTGTTCTTGGTTAATGTTTTAACAGGATAGCTTCATCATTTGGAATGGCTAAAGCTAGTCTATCCCGCAATAACGATTTAGCCTCTTCATCGTTAATAACGTAAGATAAGGCGTTATAGGCCGGAATAGCAGCATAAAAATTTACATCCAAAAATCGCTTAATTAAAGACTCTTTAACCTGCTCAGAATCTATATAAGAAATTAGAGCATTGCAAACTGAAGCGTGGTAACTATGTGGCAAATCGTCAGTATAAAGCAGACTTAATAACTCTTCTTCTACTTTAAATAACTTAGACTTCCCAAGCAACCTTGTAGCTATTTCAAATTCATAACTTTGAACAGCTACAGAAAGTTCTTTCTCAGCAGAGCGAGAAACTATATTCAAAAGATATTGCTTTGTATTTTCAATGTCACTACCCCACCAATCTTGAGTGTTTTTTGATAATATCAAAAAAACAAATAACTTTTGATAATCCGCCGCACTGGATTCCATTTCACTTGGTAAGGTGGTAGAACCAATATCAATCCCCTCAATCACCTCAACAAGATTTTTAGCACCGTTACGATTGAATGACTTTAAACTCTCACTAATAGTATAAACATCTTCAAGTATGCTATCACCATGCCAAATAGCTTTAGAGACAGAAATACTAGAGTATTTACCACCTTCCAGCAAAGTATTGACAGTTTGATGTTTTGTGAAGCCAAAGTACCAAACATCTTTAGTTAGCAATGCAACTGCAAAGATTATAGCAAGAAGAATTAGCATAACTTTCCTTATTTGTAACATTAAAACAATCCTTTAGAGCCACGAGACACTATTGCTGGTGAAAAGCCTGATACTTCACTGTACAAAGCGGAGGGTAAAGTAGTATTGCTAAGTTGCATCCCGAGAACCTGACTCAATCCATCGCGTACAAAGCCCACGCAACTCCTCCCAAGCAAGTTGTAGACGCCGGGATTTAAGACATTTTGATTTATGTAGCTTTGCATAGCCTTGTCTTGCGCGGCTGTAGTCTTAATTTTGGAACATGATTTACTCCCACTATCAGCACTTACTTCTCCGGCTACATCTTTACTTAGTAAAGCATCTTTTGTTATGCCATTAGCAGGTCTTCTGCCCATGGTGTTGGTTGAATTAACACCAATACCTATGTGCATTCCATAGCTACAAACATTGAAATCCAGCCCTAACGGGTCAATCCTCGACAAAGGATTTCCACCCACATAAGCATAAGTATTCATGCCACCAGCTAAACCAATCGGGTCAGATTGTAAGTAGCGCCCAGTCTCAGGGTCGTAATCACGGAACATGTTGTAGTAAGAGCCTTTTTCGCTATCCCAATATTGTCCCGGAAAACCGATATTAAAATCACCTATGCTGGTGGTTGTAACTGTACGATCAAATGCGCCTAATGTTGCTCGCCAAACGATGCTATCATATTTATTTGTAATCACTTCTGGACGCCCTAAATGGTCGTTGTGAACAAAATAGAGCTGGTTGTTACGAATATAACCTATGATTTGACCATGTAGATAAATATATTGCTTATTTGTGTTTTCGGATAATAAGCTCCCGTTAGGGCTATAAGTATAATATGCAGTGGTTCCATTAACTCTTTTAGATACACGCTGTCCTAAAGCATTATATTGATAGCTAGCGCCTGCTGCGGTAACCATACGATTGTTATCATTGTATGTAAATCGACGGGTTGTACCATTAAAACCTTTGTCGGTAGTCACATTACCATTGTTATCGTAGCCCAATATTCGCGTTTGGTGGCCACGAATAATCTTAGTTAATCGATTAGAATCACTCTCCGTGACATAAGTTTCATTTATGCTGCCTGTTTGAGTGGTTCTATTACCTAATTCATCATATAAAAAATATTTATTTCCAAGTCCGAAGCTTGTAATAGATGCTAATCTATTATTTTTATCGTAACTAAAATTCAGACTATTTCTACTATTATATGAATTAGTTATTGATTTTATATTGTGATTACTTTCATAAAGATAAGATAAACCTTGCACTGAGCTAGTACCAATACGGGTTATCTGATAACTTTTATTGTAGCGAATAGACCTACTTAGTCCGTTGCCATATTCCCAGGATTTAACAGGACCAAATGGTAGTCGCTTTATATCGCGAACAACGATGTTACGCTGCCCATTAATAACCGCTGTGACCTCTTGTATTTCACCATAGCTATTATAATTATATTCAATGTTATTTCCACCGGGGTAGGTTATGCGATCAAGCTGTGCTTTATCATTAAAAATCCAACGCGTTTCAACCGATGAATTATCAATGGGGCTACGTTGCTTACTGAGTAACCCCCACTCATTATACTAA
>JABSRS010000097.1 GCA_013214885.1 Gammaproteobacteria bacterium | reverse complement strand
TTATGGGCGGCTCAATGGCATCGGTGGTAGGTGCTCGTTTTGTTGCTGCTGCTGAATTGTGTTTAGAGAAAAATATGCCGTTGGTTTGTTTCTCAACCAGTGGTGGTGCTAGGATGCAAGAAGCGTTAATGTCATTAATGCAAATGGCTAAAACCAGTGCGGTGTTACATCGCATGAGTGAACGTGGTTTACCATATATTTCAGTGTTAACTGACCCAACGATGGGTGGTGTTTCTGCCAGTTTAGCGATGCTAGGTGATATTAATATTGCAGAGCCTAAAGCACTAATTGGTTTTGCTGGGCCACGCGTTATTGAACAAACTGTTCGTGAAACACTCCCTGAAGGTTTCCAACGTAGTGAATTTTTGCTTGAAAAAGGCGCGATTGACATGATCATTGACCGCCGTGAAATGCGAAATACTGTCGCACGTTTATTGGCAAAAATGACTAACCATGTTGCAGTTGCTGACGAAGTAGAATAATCTGCAGTTAGTTTAACTAACCAAGAAATTTCATGTCAAAATTTTCAACGCAAAGCCAGTCACTTGATGACTGGCTTCTCTATTTAGAATCGATTCACCCGAGTGAAATAAAACTAGGGGTTACCCGTGTTAAGTCAGTTGCCCAGAAACTAGGCTTGTTAAATCCCCGTGGCAAAATCATCATTGTCGGTGGCACTAATGGCAAGGGTTCTACCTGTGCATTCCTTGAACATTTAATTCTGGCGACGGGAGCAACTACGGGTGTTTTTAGTTCACCACATGTGATCCGCTATAACGAACGTGTCAGGATTAATACCGCTGAATTAGACGATCATAGCCACGTTGATGCGATGCGTTTAATTGAGCAACAACGGGGTGACGTTTGTTTAACTTATTTTGAATACAACACCTTAGTAGCACTAAAATTGATGAACGATCATGACGTTGATTTTCTAATTTTAGAAGTTGGCTTGGGTGGGCGCTTAGACTCAACTAACATCGTCGATGCAGATCTTGCGATTATCACTTCAATCGATTTAGATCATCAATCATGGTTAGGTGATACGCGAGAGCAAGTTGCTACTGAAAAAGCGGGGATTTTTAGGGTTTCACAGTTAGTCGTGTGCGGTGAACCAAATCCTCCCCAAACTTTAATCGATCATGCCAACTCGCTAAACTGCATGGTCAGTTATAAGGGCAAACAGTTTAGCTTTAAGCAATATAAGCAACAATCGAATCAACAATCTAAGCAGCATTGGTCATGGCATAGCGCTGCAATTAATGTCGACTCACTACCCGCAACCAAACTGCCGACCACCAACGCTGCTACTGCGCTTGAGGCTTTTAAGCTGCTAGGACTATCATTACCGCATGATAAGTTAGTCAAGGTGCTAGGGTCGACCGCGTTACCAGGTCGACTACAATCGATCTCACAGCTGCCTGAGGTGGTGCTTGATGTGGCGCATAACCCCGAAGCTGGCCGATATTTAGCGAGTTGGTTGTCCTCCCAAACTCAATATTCACGTGTTCATTGTGTTTGTGCGATGCTGGGAGATAAAGACAGTCAATCAACCCTTAGTGTCGTCGAGCCTTACATTAATCAGTGGTACCTAGCTGATTTAGACTGTCATCGTGGTGCTAAAGCCACTCAATTGCAACCGCACGTTGATAACGAAAAAGTAGTTGGCTGTTTTGATAATGTCTCTCACGCTTTATTACAAGCACAACAATCAGCCGATGAAAATGATTTAATTTTGGTCTTTGGCTCGTTTTATACGGTGTGTGAAGTTTTACAGCAACCAAAATATCGCTAGCAGCCTAAGCTAACAGGCTGTTAAGCTAGATTTTAGCCTAAGATTACATTATCCTAGCCGTTGTGGAAACCAACTGATTTAATGGTAATTAGTTGGTTGGTTTAACATTCTTTTCTTAGATAAGGACTTTTGACCTTGACCGATCAAATAAAAAACCGGGTAGTTGGCACCATTGTTATTTTTGCATTAGCGATCATTTTTTTGCCAGACATCCTCGATGGCAAAAAACAAAGACTTCGTGATGATTTTGACACAATTCCAGTAAAACCTCAGTACCAAGCTCCACAACCTAAAATTGTGATCGAACAAATTTCAATATCGAATAATGAAACTGTTGAAAACTCAGCTGTACCAGTAAAAAACAAGACGGTGGTGTCAGCAACCAACCGTAAATCTGCCAACCAAAATAGCGTGATAGTATCAAAGCCAAGTAGCGAACCCGTGATTAAAAGTGTGGTTAAAAAACTTAAAAAGCAAGCTTGGGTTATTACCGTTGGCAGTTTTAAAGATCCAAAAAATGTGAAGTCATTACTCAGTAAATTACGAAAAAATGGTTTTACAGCGTTTAGCGTACCAAGCAAGCCGCGAATTAATCAAACCAGCAAAGTCTTTGTTGGACCAGCGCTAGATAAGGCGACATTGGTCAAACTTCAGCCGAAGTTAAAAGCATTAATTAATGAAGCTGGTTTTCTTTCAGCCTACAATCCCCTTGAAAAGTAATCAATCTTTGAGCAATTAGAAATATAGGTAAAGTTTATGCTAGAAATTTTAGGAAAATTTGTTAGAATTCGCGCAAATTTGTTAACGGTGTCACACATATGACTATGGTTTGGGTCGATTATGCGATATTGATCATCATTGGTTTCTCAACTTTGATCAGTTTGACTCGTGGATTTGTTAAAGAAGCAATGTCTTTGGTTGTTTGGGTAGTAGCATTTTTTATCGCTAGTCAGTTTTATGGTGATCTGGCGGTATTTTTTACTCAAATAAGCGATCAAATGATCCGGCGCGGTGTTGCCGTCGTTGCTCTCTTTGTGAGTTGCCTAATATTAGGTGCCATCGTTAACTACATCATTGGTCAGCTGGTGATTAAAACAGGTTTGTCTGGTACCGATAGGGTACTTGGATTGGTCTTTGGCGCAATTCGTGGGGTGTTAATTGTAGCAGCGTTGTTGTTTGCTATTGATTCGTTCACGACTTTGCCTAATTCACCATGGTGGCGTGAGTCTCAGCTAATTCCTGAGTTCGGCGCGATCATCGAATGGTTTTTTGAATACCTTAAACAAAATTCGAGCTTTATGCCCAATCAAAAAGTTTAAACCAGATGTCTAACTTCTAGACATCTTAAAATTAACTTGGTGTAATAAACCAAGAGAGGAATTGCTATGTGTGGTGTTGTTGGTGTTGTTGCTTATTCGGCGGTCAATCAGTCTCTATATGATGCGTTAACGGTGTTACAACATCGTGGTCAAGATGCTGCAGGTATTTGTACCGTTGATAACGGAAATTTTCGTTTGCGCAAAGCTAATGGCTTAGTTCGTGATGTGTTCGAATCAAAGCATATGCAACGTTTACAGGGTAGTACTGGCATCGGGCATGTTCGTTACCCAACGGCCGGTACATCAACGTCTGCTGAAGCGCAGCCTTTTTACGTTAACTCGCCATTTGGTATTACCCTTGCTCACAATGGTAATTTAACCAATGCCCATGAGTTGCAAGATTACTTATTTAATGTTGCTCGTCGCCACATCAACACTAACTCTGATTCAGAAATTTTGTTAAATGTGTTTGCTCACGAATTATCAATTATTCCAGCAATGGAATTAAAACCTGCCGATGTGTTTAAAGCGGTCAATCGGACTCACGAGCTGGTCAAAGGGGCTTACGCCGCTGTTGCGTTGATCATTGGTCATGGTATGGTCGCTTTTCGAGACCCATACGGGATCCGTCCATTGGTGCTTGGTGAACGTAGTGAAAATGGCAGAATGGAATATATGGTTGCTTCTGAAAGTGTGGCATTGGATTCGGTCGGCTTTAATTTTGTCCGTGATATTGCACCAGGCGAAGCTATTTACGTTGATAAAGCGGGTCTATTGCATACTCAGCAATGCGCTCATAATCCGCAATATGCACCTTGTATCTTCGAATTCGTTTATTTTGCACGCCCAGACTCATTTATCGATAAAATATCAGTCTATCAAGCACGCTTGAATATGGGTCGTAAACTCGGCAAGAAGATTGCCAAGCAATGGCAAGGTCTTGATATTGACGTTATTATTCCGATTCCTGAAACATCATGTGATATCGCATTGGAAATCGCCACCGAACTTAATATTCCATACCGTCAGGGCTTCGTCAAAAATCGCTATATTGGCCGCACATTTATTATGCCAGGGCAGGTGATGCGTCGTAAGTCAGTACGTCGTAAGCTCAACGCAATTTCAAGTGAGTTTGCCGGTAAAAATGTCTTATTGGTTGATGACTCAATTGTTCGCGGCACCACCTCTGAGCAAATCATCGATATGGCACGTGCGTCAGGCGCAGCTAAGGTATACTTTGCTTCTGCAGCACCTGAAATACGTTTTCCAAATGTTTACGGTATTGATATGCCGACCGTTGATGAATTAATCGCTCACGGTCGTGACGTTGATGAAATCGCTAAACTGATTGGTGCCGATGCCTTGATTTATCAGGATATTGAAGATTTAGTTGAAGCCGTTGGTCAAGGTAATCCAGCAATTAAGCAGTTTGAAACGTCGGTATTTAATGGTCACTATGTCACTGGCGACATTAACCAAGATTATTTAGATCGTGTAACAGGCTTGCGTAATGACTCCGTCAAAGGATCTGAAAACAGTAAAACAGAAATAACTAATATCGACCTTCATAACGAAGGTGCATAATTATACCCGTGCTACCTGGAAATGCGTGATTTCAGCAAGTCGAGAAGCGTGCCAAATGCTAGGCATAATATGTGCAGTTTAGTCATTCTAAATAAATATATTATAACAACGCACGACGACATGGATGTCGGAGCTAGAGCAACGCAGGAGCAGTTGCCGGTTGGTCGCTTATCGCCTTGCCCTACGGGCCTCTTTACCCAACGAAAGTGGGTAGAAAACGATTACCGCGTTATGATTCATAATCAGGGAATAACCATGAATTAACAATCATGCCTTGTACTCGTATCCAACCCAAGCTCTGAAACCTGCATTTTCAAGTGGCACGGGTATCATTATTAAATAGGTTCTGGCCATGTTAATTAAACCAGGTAAAGATTGGCAATGGAATTTCTGCCACACAAAAAATCGCCTAACATTGGATTTAGGTGCCGAGATGTTTTTTGTATCG
Source organism: Gammaproteobacteria bacterium (assembly GCA_013214885.1). Classification (GTDB taxonomy): domain Bacteria; phylum Pseudomonadota; class Gammaproteobacteria; order Enterobacterales; family Psychrobiaceae; genus Psychrobium. Next base: position 4,792 of record JABSRS010000097.1, on the reverse strand, counting down.
TCTTTTTCGAAAAAAGAAGTGGTTGCGGATGCATTGATTACGAGAGCATTCTCAATTGAACAGTCACAAGATTTTTACAACTTTGTTGAGCGTATCGAACAACAGCTTAGCTTACCCGAAGAAATAATTTATCATATTGTGTTAAATGCCGTTGCTGCTAAGACATTTTACAAACCTTTAATGCCTAAAAGCTGGTTTTTTAATCCCGCGACCAGTGTCTCAAGTACCCAAGCTGGCAATATCGTGCAACTAATGTCAGCATTTGGCTCACGCCATTACCTGATTGTCGAAAGTAATACTAAAGCATCAACGCTGTTACTGATCGAGCGCAGTCATCAACTTGATGATCGTAAAGAGCTGGTCCAATTTGGGTTAATCAAAGTAATGAATGACCGATTAATGCCTGTGCGCGTCAATAAAGCACAAGCAATCAACGCAGCTTAGTTTTTTTAGTAAAAATTTGGTCGATATCACTAACCCTTGTTGCACCCGGGAGGCAGATCTAGGATAATCTTTCGCTTTATACCTATCAGAGACAATCCATGCAAAAGTTTTTTGCCGCCTGCCCAAAAGGGCTTGAATACCTTCTCGTTGCCGAACTCGAAGAACTTGGTGCCACAGAAGTTCGAGAATCCCTAGCCGGCGTCCGCTTTAGTGCTGATTTAGCACAGGCTTATCGGATTTGTCTGTGGTCTCGTTTAGCGAGCCGAATCTTGTTAATGCTTCACACTGATGAAGTTCACAGCACTCAAGATATTTATGATGCGGTATACCGGGTTAATTGGCATGTATTCTTTAGTAATCGCAAATCGATTGCGGTTGAATTTAACGGCACCAATAATTTTATCAATAACACCCAATTTGGTGCACTAAAAGCTAAAGATGCTATTGTCGATAAATTTCGAGATAACGGCTTCGATCGTCCTAATGTTGATAAAAAAGGGGCTGAGATTAGAGTTGAATGCCGGATGATCAACAACAAACTATCGGTTTCAATCAATTTTTCAGGTCGCTCGTTGCAACAACGTGGTTATCGAACCCATGCTGGTGTTGCTCCATTACGAGAAAACCTAGCGGCTGCCTTAATCAAACGCAGCGGCTGGGATATAAGCAAGCCATTGTATGACCCATTTTGTGGTAGTGGTACCTTAGTGATTGAAGCCGCACTGATGGCTGCCAATATTGCACCATCACTTAATCGCACCCGTTTTTCCTTTGAAGATTTAATGGGATTTAAAGACGACGCGTGGCAAGAAATCAAAGCTGAAGCGCAAGACCTAGCTGACCAAAGTAAAACGATGAAGCAATTGTGTATTCGTGGTTCTGACATGGATTCGAGTGTACTGAATATTGCCCGTGATAATGCAAGACGCGCAGGTGTTGACCATTTGGTATCGTTTGAAGTGTGTGATGCCACCGAAATTACCCCACCATTTGGCAATCAAAAAGGTAACATTCTAACCAATCCTCCGTACGGTGAGCGTCTTGGTGAATTAATCTCTTTAATCGTGGTTTATCATCGTTTTGCCAAAGCAGTTAAAGCCAAGTTTACTGGCTGGCACCTCAGCGTATTTAGCTCATCACTTGAGCTATTAACCGCAATTAGACTTGCCCCAGACCATAAATACAAACTGTTTAATGGTCAGTTAGAAGCAGTCCTTGCTAACTACGATATTGGTGATGGCGAATTACGTTCAGTATCTAGGCAAGCTGAACCTTTTGCTAACCGGATGATCAAAAATAACAAGATCTTAAGTAAATGGGCAAAAAGTGAAGGTATTGAAGCCTATCGTGTTTATGATGCCGACTTACCAGATTTTAATCTTGCAATTGATCGTTATAAGGATCAATGGATCATTCAAGAATACGCCGCTCCTAAATATATGTCGAAAGACAAAACGATGAAGCGTTTAATCGAAGCGTTCGTGGTATTGGATCATACTTTCGATATTGACCCTGCGATGATCAAATATAAAGTCCGTGAAGTTCAAAAGGGTGAAAATCAATATGAGAGATTAAATGAATCTCGAAATAAATTCACCGTTCAAGAATATAACGCTAAGTTTTTAATTAACACCACCGATTATTTAGATAACGGTTTGTTCCTAGATCATCGTCTAACCCGTAAAATGATCCAAGGGTTAGCTAAAGACAAAGACTTTTTAAATCTATTTTGTTATACCGGCTCGGCATCGGTGCATGCCGCGCTAGGTGGGGCTGAATCAACGACTAGTATCGATATGTCTAAAACATATCTTGATTGGGCTAAAGAAAATTACCGAGTTAATGGTATCGGCGGTGCTGAACATCAATTCATTCAAATGGATGTATTAACGTGGTTGGCTTACTGTCAATCAAGTTACGATTTGATCTTTATTGACCCGCCAACTTTTTCTAATTCGAAAAGAATGGCTCAAACGTTAGATATCAATCGCGACCATGCGCAATTATTACAAAACCTTAAAAGGATTTTACGTCCTGATGGTTTGATTATTTTCTCAAATAATTCACGTCAATTTAAGATGGATATCGCTCACTTAGACCGAATTGGTCTGGTGGTTAAAGATATTAGCGCCGAGACTATTCCTCGTGACTTTAAAGGTAATCAAAAAATTCATAACTGTTGGGAAATTCGTCACAAGTGAGTGATGTAATACTATTCAGTACCAGTGGTTGTCATTTATGTGAGGAGGCTGAGGCTTTGCTAGCTCAGCTCGATGTCAGATTTTTAATCCAAGACATTATTGATGACCCATTATTGGTTGAAAAATATGGGATCACAATTCCAGTCGTTTTGATAACCACCAACAATACAGAATTGGGTTGGCCTTTTGGCCTGGCCGAACTTAAACAATTTTTGGACTCTTAATATGTTAATACGTCTTACAAATGCCCAATTGGCATTTGGTGATCATGTCATTCTTGATCACGCTGATATTCAAGTAAATGCGGGCGAACGCGTTTGTTTGGTTGGTAAAAATGGTACGGGTAAATCAACCCTAATGAAGATCATTGCCAAGGAAATGGATCTCGATGGTGGTGACTTACAGTATAATGCTAATATCGTTGTTGCTCGTTTAGAGCAAGATCCGCCTGAAAAAGACGAACAAACGGTGTTTGATTTTGTATCTTCTGGTATTGCGCGTGTTGGTGAGGTGATTAAAGAATATCATCATATTTTACTTGAGCTAGAAGTTAATTATGATGATGCGATCATGAAACGTCTTGAGAAAGCCCAAGCTGAGATGGACCATTCTAATGCCTGGTCATTTGAAACAAGAATGACCCAAGTGTTAGAGCAACTGTCATTACCTGCTGATAAGAAACTATCTGAACTTTCAGGTGGTTGGTTACGTAAAGCGGCTTTGGCCAAAGCGTTAGTTCAAGATCCTGATGTGCTGTTATTAGATGAACCAACTAACCACTTGGATTTAAATGCGATTAAGTGGCTTGAAAAAGTGTTGCTTGATTTCAATGGCTCAATTGTTTTTATTAGCCATGACAGAGCATTCATTCGAGCGATGGCCACCCGGGTTATCGATCTTGACCGTGGTCATATTAGCTCTTGGCCTGGCACTTATCCAGAATACCTACTGGCTAAAGAAGAAGCCCTACGGGTTGAAGCTGATCAAAATGCTTTATTTGATAAAAAGTTAGCCCAGGAAGAAGTTTGGGTCCGCCAAGGAGTCAAAGCACGTCGTACTCGTAATGAAGGACGTGTTCGCGCGCTAGAGCAACTGCGCCGTGAGCGCTCTGATCGTCGTGAAGTGGTTGGCAAGGGCAATATGTCGATTTCTACGTCGAATAAGTCTGGCAAGTTAGTCTTTGAACTCGAAAACCTAGGGTATAGCTTCGAAAATAAACTTATTGTTAAAGACTTTAGTTCGCAAGTGATGCGTGGTGATCGAATTGCGCTAGTAGGTCCTAACGGTTGTGGTAAGTCTACCTTGCTTAAGCTGTTATTGGGGCAATTAGAAACCCAAATTGGTGAAGTGAAGTGTGGCACAAAATTAGAAGTGTCTTACTTTGATCAGCATCGCACCGCACTTGATCTTGATAAAACCGTTCAAGAAAATGTCGGTGATGGTAAAGATGACGTGATGCACAATGGCCGAGAGCGTCATGTACTGGGCTATTTACAAGATTTCTTGTTTTCACCAAAACGTGCAAGAACACCTGTGAGAGCTTTATCTGGCGGTGAAAAGAACCGATTACTACTGGCTAAATTGTTTTTAAGACCAAGCAACTTATTGATCCTCGATGAACCTACCAACGATTTGGATATTGAAACGCTAGAGTTACTAGAATCATTGGTCCATGAATATAAAGGTACTTTATTATTGGTAAGTCACGATCGTGAATTTATTAATAACACCGTAACTTCTAGTTGGTGGTTTGGTGATAAAGGTCATATTGATAACTTCGTTGGTGGTTACAATGATGCGATTAATCAAGGCGCATCATTATTTGATCCTGAAGCCAAAGTTGCTGTTGAAGCTATTGCTGAAGAAAAACCAGCTAAAGTTGAAGCAGCAGTGGTAACGAAAAAAAAGTTAAGTTTTAAATTACAACGTGAACTTGATGAGTTGCCTGCAACAATGGAACAATTAGAGCAGCAGATTGCAGCGGTCCAATTAACCATAAATGGTCCAGATTTTTTCAGTCAACCCAACGACAAAACTCAGCCAGTTTACCAACAACTGTCAACCCTAGAGTCTGAGCTTGAGCAAGCGATGGAACGTTGGGAAGAATTGGAATCAATGCTCTAACATAATTTCTCACGCCCTAGTGA
>JABSRS010000096.1 GCA_013214885.1 Gammaproteobacteria bacterium | reverse complement strand
GGCACCTCAATTTTTAATCGTCATTTAATTCAAGATTTCAGTTAATTTCAGCAGGATACGGCACTGGCTATAGCAATGCCACTGGCGCAGTATTTGATGTGTCGTTGCGCAGCCCGCGCCATCAAGCGATAACCACCACGGTTGATTTTAGCTTGTTTAATACTGGTTTTTTCATTGAGGGGGCCGTCAGCGAAGATAGTGCATTTTACCTATCGGGTCGTAAGAGTAATTTACCATTGTTCTTTAATACTGGTGAAGAAGAAACCGATGATGATGGTGAGTTAACTGGAGTCATCATTAACGATGCCCCCGACGATTTTGATGCCCAGGGGAAGTATACCTGGGATGTCGATGCCAACAATGTCTTGAGCTTATCATTTACCAAGGCACATGACAGCGCCGGTGCCAATTTCAATCAGCGCGCCGAAATCGCGCTAAAGAGCCCAGAATTTCAAGGAGATGCTAAATTCATTCGCAGCTTCGATAGCCAAAATTTGTTGTGGGATCATTACGCCGCTAATTATCAGTTAAAGCTAGGTATTGGGGTGCTCAACAGTGAGGAAAAACTAAATTATGGTCGTCAACAAGGCAAACAAGCCGGTTACTATATCAATGAGCATAGCACCCAATATACCTACAAAGGACGGCTCAATTACGTAATAAACCAGCGTAATCAATTAATTGTTGATGCCGCTTATTTCGATCTCGAATCAAATTTCGACTATGACACCTTTCAATATATTTGCACCGAGTCAGACCCCGACTGTGACATCAACAAGCGAGATCAGATCAAGGGCCAAATCAGCACCGACTTAGACAGCTATTTTGTCGGACTAAATTACGTCACCGAGCTGACCCAGACGCTACAAGCGGAACTTGGCGCACAATGGCAGCACAGTAAATACAGTGATGAAACTTTCGTCCAGCCGCGGCTAGCACTGAATTATTTTGTTAGTGATACCAGCACCATTAGCCTTAAATATGGTGAATATAATCGTTTGCAAGATCTGGATAACATCCTGCCACAAATAGGTAATCCCCTGTTAAAATCACAAACGTCCAAACATACCACCCTTGGTTTTTCCCAGGAGCTAAGCGATGAATGGAGTTGGTCGGCTGAAGGCTATTATAAGACCATGGACAACTTGCCTTTGGCACTTGATGAAAGTCAGCCCGATGCTGATTTGTTGTATAGCAATGAGGTGACAGGTACCGCTTATGGCTTGGACTTGTTAGTTAACAAAAATAAGACTGAAAATTGGTATGGCTGGTTATCATTAAGTTACGCCAAGAGCGAGCGCACCAATGAGCGTACTAATATAACCCGTGATTTTTATGCTGATACGCCTTTGGTGCTTAATGCTGTGTACCAATATCAGTTCAACGAACGTTGGAGTGGCGGCTTTAATTTTACCGCGCGTAGTGGCCAAGCTTACACACCTATTATCGGTGTCCGTAAAAACCCTGATTATAATGAGCGCTATTTACCAGTTTATGGTGAGGCATTTTCGAAACGCCATGAGCTGTACCATCGCTTAGACATTCGCTTCGAGCGTCAAACCGACTTTTTTGGTCTCGATGCTAAATTAGTGTTTGAGGTCATGAATGTGCTGGCGGTTAAAAATGTTAACAGCATCGATTTAGATTATAAAAAGGTCCATTCCATCAACGACTTAATCATTGATGAACAAGAAGACGATTTCGGCCTGCGCCCTTCGGTTGGTTTTAGCGTGAGTTTTTAAGTAGAGATACTGATGGCTGACAATGCCAGCATGGAAGCCCTCCAAAGAAGACTATTCATAGGTTTAAACTGGGAAATTATGAATAAAAAAACGCCGCAGATGAAATAAGCGGCGTTTAAACAAAAAAATGCCAACCACGTTATTATTTTCATGCCTTTAGATTTAAGTTAAAATACATACAGTAACTAAGGTGTTACAATGTGTAACTTTCTTACCTATTATTATTTATTATGGACACATTGTTTAAGTACTTTTTTGGTATAAACAAACTGAAGTTTTTAGGTTGTTGCTTGTTGTTAAAAAAAGTAGCCATATTCCCCTTTAAAAAAGTTCACCTCGCTATCAGAAGCAGCGCAAAAGTAACTGGCAATGGTAGTTTGATTTTAGGGCGAAAGTGGCGTTCTGAAATCTTCAAACCATCGCAATTTATTATGGATAAACGTAGTCAACTGATTTTAGATGGTCGATTTCTCGTCTATACCGATTGCAATATTCGCGTACACCCAAACGCCACTCTTAGATTAGGTAGTGGTTACATTAATAAAAACTCAAATATTCAGTGTTATAACTCCATATCTATTGGCCATAATGTAATTATTTCTGAGAATGTTGTCATAAGAGATTCTGATAACCATCATGTTAATGGTGTACTGAACCAAAAACCCATTATTATAAAAGACAATGTATGGATAGGATTAAATGTCACGATTTTAAATGGCGTCACTATCAATGAGGGGGCTATTGTAGCCGCTGGCTCAGTGGTTATTTCCGACGTACCAGCAAAAACATTGGTCGCAGGATGCCCAGCAAAAGTAAAAAAAGAAAATGTTGATTGGGAGTAATTTTGTACCGCTTTCAGAATGCCAAAATAGTTAATCCGCTATCTTTTTTCGATGTAAAAATTGACTGCCAGTGGGTGATTTTTCAGGTGATGCCATCATAATCTCAATATTAAAAGTATTGGGATTATTATTCTAGAAGCCCATTTACATTGATAGGTAGGGTTAAATGAGCGTTTACGTTTAAATAATATTTTTCGGTACTAAACTTTCGTTGCCAAGTTAAAAACGCCTGCTGCTGACATGAACTTTATAAAATTACTCTCAGGCGATACGATAACGTTAAGCGAATCGATAGCCTATTTATTGGTTATCGCATATTGGCTTCTTATGCCAATTCGGATTCGTTTTTAGAATTGCGCTCCCGTGTAACTGATATGCCATCCAAAACGACATTTCGCTTACATTCCCACCATTTTCTTGCTCCTGATTTCATAATCTCAACCATAGCGTTTATTTGCTCAGCCTGTTCGGGAGAGTTTTGCGCTTCTGATTCCCATATTTCAATCATTTTGGTCTTACGAAGGCGACCGTCTTGTTCAGTTTTTACAATAGACCACCAGCCAATAAAACACTCCTTGACCATATCGACCAACATATCGACCGCAACTACGGCTTCATCGAGTGGAAAACCTTTATTTTGCAATCGTGAAACAGATTCAGCGAAAGATAAGATCCCTGTTGTCGGTGTTACTTCGCCATGATTAAACGCTTCGGCAAGCCCGGGGTTTTGATCATATAATGCCCAAATTGAATCTGTAAGCACGATGAGTTCTTCTCGCCAAGTTGCTGTTTCGGGGCTACGCCAATCGAGTTCTTTAACTGCAATTTCAGCAGCGATTGAGATGATTTCATCGCGGCTTTTTACGTGATGATAGAGTGAGGAATGAGCCACGCCAAGGTGTGCAGCGATAAGAGGAATGGTCGCCTTCTTTACCCCAATATCTAAAGCAGCCCGAGCAATACTTTCACGAGTTATACTACTTGGTCGACCGCGCTTACGCTTTTGTGGTGCTGAAGAGTTGTTCATATTATTTTTTCTCTGCGTTGTTTGATAATTAAGCCCGAGCTGGATTTATAAAAATAAACGGTTAATTCTTATTTATTATCCTAGAACTTAACCATAATACCAACACCACTTTCCTGAAGATACAGCCCTATGTATAGTTTGAAATAGGGACTATTTAAAATAGTAATTTAACCAATTATGCCATTTTCACATTATTAATCACTTAAAATAACAATGGAAATTATTACAAAAAATAGTATAGGGGTATCAACTAAATAAAAAAACCTGAAAATATTAATTTCAGGTTTTATTTAGTTGTATCGATAAAATACAATCGGCACTTATTAGGTTTGAAATTTCACAATAACCGTACCTATAAAAATAATGCTAGTCGTTAAATCAAAAGTCTATTGTAGCGGAAACCATCAATGTGCGCGGGTTACCTAAGGCAAGGTCGTTGTAATGCGCCGTTGCCCAATATGCTTTGTTTGTTACGTTAGTGATATTAGCTCTTATGGTTAGCGGTATTTGATTAACATAAGTTGCATAACGTGCTCCTAAATTTAATATGGTGTGAGCCGATAACGATTCTGAATTATCATTTCCAAGATATTGTTTAGATACAGAGTTCGCGTTTGCTGTTAATGTCAGGTTCTGAACAAAAGATAAATCCCATTCAACTCCGACTTTAGATTGCCACTTTGGAATACCAGAAGCCTGATTACCTTCAGCAGCACCATTTTTAGTTTTAGTTAACCTAGCGTCAATGTAGGTAACGCCACCCATTAGGCGTATATTTTCAACTAGTGAACCAGCAAACCCCCACTCTATGCCCCGATTACGCTGTTCGCCAGCATAAGAGAATATATTAGTGACGGTATCGGTATAGCTATTAGGCTTTTCAATTTCATAAATACTAACGGTATGAGTAAATTCATTACGGTCAATTTTTATTCCTATTTCCTTTTGTTTAGTCTTGTAAGGGGAAAATATTTCACCTTCATTTTCTGTCCCTCTCGGTGCAGTATCGCCTTTACTTAGGCCTTCGATGTAATTTGCATATAGCGAAATTTGATCTGTCATTTTAGTGACGAATGCAATTGATGGCGTTATTGCACTTTCATCATATTTAGTACCTGATGAAAATAAGCCACCCGTTTGTTCAGTTTTTACTTGTTGATATCGCACCCCTAAAGTTAGTTGGTATTTATCCTGAGCAAAAGATAATGTATCAGCTAGTCCATAGCTGGTTAAGTTTGTTTCTGTTGTTAATAGCAGGGGGACATAAAAGTCTAATGCTGGCTCTTCTCCCCATACTGGGTTGTAGATATTAGTATTATTTATATAAGTAGGGATCCGGTTCTGATCCTGAAAGTACTTAGCCTTTAAGTTGTACTCTTCATTATAATGAATAATGTTCGACGCGATTTGGTGGTTAATATTCCCAGTGTTGAAATGACCGTTCAACCCCATTTCCATAGAAACTCTTTCATTATCATCGGCAACATATCCAAGGGTGGTCCTGATATCACCATCTGAATTATACACTTGGGCATTAGCGGCACTAAACCCCTTAAATTCCATTTTGTTAGCCCCTAGAGCGGCATAAACGGTAAGCTGATCATTTACATCAAACTCACCACGTGTAATTACTCCATCGGTTTGAGTCTCATAAAAAGCCCAACTTGGGTTTAATAAAGTTTCTGGATCTGGAGCTTTAGGGATAGCGACGCCTGCAGCAAGAGTAATCCCCCTAGTAGGACCAACAACATGTTCTATCGTATGATAAATATCGGCCGAGAGCCGAGCACGTTCTCCTCGCCAATCTAATGCAATTGAACCCAGTTTAGACTCTTTTTCCTGAGTATTTACGGCGCTGTCGCCATTCAGGTAAGCCCCGTTAATACGTACGCCAAATTCCTTGTTCTCACCAAATCGACGACTCACATCTAGATGTCCACCAATTTGTGAATCTGATATATATCTTGTCGTCAATCGTGTAAATGGCTCATCACCTGCTCGCTTAGTCACTAGATTGACGGCACCGCCTACTGAGCCACTAGGCGCCATGCCATTTAGCAAAGCGGATGGCCCTTTTAATACTTCAACACGCTCAAACATTTCAGGTGAACTGCGGTAATAAGGTGCCATGCCTGATAGCCCGTTTACAGTCATATCATTACTATTGGAAGCAAAGCCTCGGATAGAATAGCTTTCAAGGTTTTGTCCTCCAGCTCCGCTGCTATAAACTGATGGATCAGTAGCAGCAATAATGTCAGTAATATCTGTAGCTTGTTGGTCGGAAATAAACTTATTAGTATAATTGATAGCACTGAACGGAGTATCTAAAAAATCTTTAATACCTAAAAATCCTGCGTTATTTTCATATGATAACTGTCCAGCAGAGTAGGTTGAATTTTCATCACCTTCACCTGAAACAGTTAGTTTTGCTAGCGTATTAATTTTAGTGGCGCTTTGGTCTTCTATCGCTTGATTTTGGGCGTCAATAACTGGTGTATTGCTTTTGTTGGCATTGATTAAAGCATTACTCGTCTGTGCATATGCAGATGAGTTACATATAAATATAGTACTGACAGCCATACCTAACAGAACAGAAGTTCTTTTTGATATAGCAGAATTAGGCGAAAAAGGTATTTCTTTCTGTGTCTCTCCCTGTTTGGCATTATTTTTATCATTTAGGTGTTTAATTTGGTACATAGTGTAGTCCTGTTTAAAATTTATTTTGTGCTATTAACATAATTTTAAATTTTCGATTAATTCCAAAAACACAGCTGGATCTTTACCGCTAATAAGGCTGAATAAAACGGCATTACCTCAAATAATATCGTGATTAACCCTTTACTGATTTGGATTGTTATTTAATGAAAACCGTTTTTCTCTAGCCCTTAATTTTTATAAATTAAAGATTACAAGGATAGTAATGCAAACTATTATCATTATCAATACATTTATCGACACCGTGTCGATAAATGTATTGATAGAAAGTTAAAAAATGCTAAATTATTTTTAAGAAGAACTAAAATACGTAAAATTAAAGGGGGAAGTACCGCATACAGTTTAAAATCAAGGCATTAGGATTGAAGGTTATTTGGCTTGTATCTTTACTTTATCCACGAAAAAATTGTCAGTTCTTCGATGTCGAAACCACCTAATGCTTAATTAGCAAAGGATCCATCAATCAACATAATAAAGTGTTGGCAGGATTTGTATTAATGCTCATTGTGATAAAACTCACCTTAGTAAATTCTATTGAAACATTTAAATGAGAATCATTTTCAATTAAAATCAATTATCATGCATAATATTATCTTACACAGGCATTAGTTAGATCTATGCAAAGCGAATCATTAGAGCGTCTTAAGAAAGCATTTATCACTGGGATTTGGGCCACACTTGCTAGTATTTGTGTGGGCTTCGCCTTTAAGATTTGGCTGGCTCAGTGGGTAGAAAAAGGCGATCTTGCTTTGTACCACACTGTGATTGATATCATTTCACTGTCACTGGTTTTAATGACTGGGTTTCGCTCTTCGATGGTGGTTAGCTATTCTCAAACACACAACGACATCGATATTATCAATATCTTCCGTTTTAGTTTGATTTCGATGGTACTTATTACTTGGGGTGTAATAATTCCATATATTAAACATGAGCTTAATATTGACATTGGTTATTTACAGTTAGTTGGCATCATCTTGGGTATGGGTTTAAAAGTCTATTTTTCCAACCTTGTGGCCATGTATCGTTTATATGATGTATCCAATAAAGTAACTTGGCTAGAACCCATCAGTAACGTGGTCATGTTTGTTTTCTGTTATTACCTGTTAGGGCTGGATACACTCTCATCTCTATTCTACGGCCTGACTTTATCTTCTCTTTCTATTGCCATTTATATGTTTATTAGCCGTAGAAAATCGAACCATACTCGCCCTTTAGCGATGGTAAAACTTGACCCTCCCCTAATTAATTACGTGAAGAAAAGTTTTACTGCATCTCTCGAAGCGGGAGCCAGTATCTTAATGATCTACATCACCGTGTTGCTCACAGTCACTCACTTTAGTGTCGATGAACTCGGTGATTTCCAGGTGGTCGTACGCCCTATTTTTACCTATATGACAATGCTATTTGTGTTCCCTATTTACCGATTTGTACTACCTGAATTAGCAGTGAGTATACGTAAGAGCGATCATGAACAAGTGAAGCAAATTCGTCGTTGGGTGTTTAAGTTGTCATTTGTGGTTGGGTTATCATTTTTCTCTATTATATTTTTCTGGGGTAAGTCGATCATTGGTTGGGTATTTCCGCCCGAATATAGCAGTGCCCTCCCTGTGTTATTTCACTTCTCCATTTTCTTTGTATTTATGATGTTAAACGCTTACCAACTTGCATATATTAAGGCTCATGGTCGATTTACCCTCAGCCTTTTAATCCGCCTTATGGGCATAGTAACATTAGTCGCAGCGTATTATCTGTTGTCACAAATGACTGAAAATGTCGTCGCGATCATCACCGCGCTATGCTCTGGGTATGTTGTCATGTTCATCTTATCAAGTATTGCAGAGCGCCAGATTTTAAATGCAACGGCCAATCAACGAGTACCAATTGCATCTTAAAGCGAGAGAGAAAACAAGTCGTAACATGTTATAATTATCAGTAATCAGGCTTCAAAAATAAATTAAAAAACACCACGCAGTTTATGCACATGTAATCACTAACATACCTCTGCTAACAGAACAATTCCTAAAAATAAAGCTTAATAATTCATATGGTTGTTACACTTAAGATAAACAAATTGTTTGCTCTGCTTGCCAAATCTCAGGGTTACGGTGGGCAACAACTAAAATAGTACACTTAAGCTTTTTGATTTCATTAGCAACGTCAACTTCAGTCTGCAAATCTAAAGCAGAGGTTGCTTCGTCAATGACTAGAATAGGTGCATTTTTAAGCAGCGCTTGAGCTAATGCGAGACGTTGATGCTCTCCGCCAGACAATCGCTTTCCTTGTTCGCCAATCGTTTGATAGATACCCAAGGGTGAGCGATCTAAAAGGTTACCTAACATCATCTTGCGAGCCACTTTTTCAACTTCTTCATCGGTAGCATTCGGGCGACTAAGTCGAATGTTACTCGCGATCGTTCCGTCAAACAAAATAGGAGACTGTGGCACATAAGCAAAGTAAGCCGCACGCTGTTCAAGCGGTATTGTTGAAATCCGTACGTTTCCTAACCGAACGTTACCATGTTGAGGGTCGTCAAAGCGCATTAACATATGGAGTAAAGTACTTTTACCTGATCCACTTGCTCCGCTGATCATCACCCGCGTACCTGGCTTAATTACGCAAGAAAATTGCGATAATATATGGCTGTATGTGACGTTTTCAAGGGTTAAAGTATGCTCTTTTGGCAGCACTGCTAAAGGTTGCATTGGTTCATGTAATGTTGGCGCACTTAATAAGTGGCAATAATTTTTAAGTGCCGTTCGTTGATTGTTTACACCTAAAGCCGCCATCGCCAATTCTTCTATGGGGTAAGAAGCGCGTAATGCTAATAAAATAATAGCAAGGTACAGTTCGCTTTGATGATTACCGCTACTAAATAAAAATAACACGATACCGACGGTAGGTAATATTCCAGCGATAGTTGAATGAAATGTTGCCAATGCCGCCGCTTTATTTGTTTGAGCTAATGCCTTATCTTGTGCTGACCAAGCCGATTCAACTCGTAAAGTGGCTCGCTGGCAACCACTGGCACACCGCAATAGCTCAATATGATCGACTAATTCGAGCACTGAATTTGTTGCTTCGACTTCTGTCTGACTTCGGATCTGGTCTGTTTTTGCAAGTGCACGTTGAGCACTATATTGAATCAATAGCGACAGAGTGAGTAAAAATCCGAGCAATAATGCAACCTGGTAACCACCAATCCAAAACATCGCAATGGTAATAATAAAAGGCAGTAAAGGTGCATGGATAAAGTGCTGTAATTGATGAGCTGGAATGCTCATAAATCCGGGAATTTGTTGAGTGGTAAACCTTAATAGTTGAGCTCGATTGCCAGTTGTAAACCAACTAACTTTAATACGCGCCAACCTTTGATAAACAACGTTATACAGTGCACTAGTTAATTTTGCGCCAACGTGAAAACCTGCGCGAGTGACCACAACAGTTAAGACAATAGTTAAAATACCAATAGTAATGGTCAACTCTAGTGGCCATTGCTTAAGGATCGCAAAGGCAATCGCAATATAGCTGAAAGATTCTAAAAGTGCGACCGCGCACCAGCCTAGCGCCACGGGTATTAACTTGTTAAACGCAGTATTTCTCAACGTTGAATGCTGTTTCATACCGTTTCTCCGTAAAT
>JABSRS010000095.1 GCA_013214885.1 Gammaproteobacteria bacterium | reverse complement strand
CATTTGTAAGATCACTTATTGATCATTATCGAATTTATAACCTAGTGCTCTGTAGCCTTTTTCTCGTTTGTTCCACATTCGCTTTAACATCGGAAAATCATCAATATAATCATAGACTCTGATCTGTTTTTTAGTCGACCATTCACGTTGAATTCGACCCGCGTACTGAGTGAGAATACCTTTCCATGCTATTGGCAATGTTATGAATAACGTATCGAGGTGTGGCAAATCAAACCCTTCCCCAACATATTTCCCTGTCGCAACAATGACAAACGGATCGCTACTGTCTTTTATATCATGAGACTCCTTTAAAAACTTAATCCGCTGCTGGCGCTGTTGAGCTGAAATTCCACCGTGCAATTCAATAACCTTGATATTACTGTTACATAATAACTTGCTCAGTATCTCAATGTGTTCTCGTCGTTCGGTCAATACCATAACAGAATGCTCAGTAGTTACTGCTTTAACAATATCGAGAACAATCGTCTTGTTGCGTCGCTCATCTGTGGTTAGGTGCTGATATATCGCTGAAATATGTGGTTTCGTTTCGGCTTCAAACCAAGATGGGGGAAATGAAACTCTAGTTTCACGAGTCGTGACAAACTGCTCAAATTGTAGTTTTTCGCGCTTAGCTTTATATAAAACATCTCCTAATTGGTAGTGCATCAATTTTTCTAAGCCATCTCGACGCTTAGGTGTTGCTGTGATGCCATGGATATATTTCGCACGGGTTGATTTAATTAGGCTTTCATAATTACTCGCAGGTAGGTGATGGCATTCATCAACTATTATTTGGCCATAATTTTCAATTGCAGCGTTGATGTCACGACCATTCTTACTGACTAGGCTTTGGTAAGTTGCTATGTCAACTTGACCGCTTAGCTTATCTTTGCCGCCAAGTAATGATCCGATTTCAGTGTGATTAAGAAAAACCTCTGCTTGTGCTTGCCATTGCTGGGCTAGTTGCCGATTATGCACTAATATTAAGGTGTTAACCTTTCTTTTAGCTATTAAGGCTAGTATAACTACTGTTTTGCCAAAACCTGTCACGGTAACCAAAATACCGTTATCACTTTTTAACATCGCATTCATGGCTTTGGATTGCTGAGGCTTCAATTTTCCGGTAAATTTTATGCTTACTAATGGTTCACCTTGGTAACGTTTATCACTGTAATTTAATAGAACTGATTGTTGCTGTAGAATGCTCTCTACCGTGCCTAAGCACCCTCTGGGTAGCATTAAATAGTTACTTTCAATATGAGCAGAGCAAACATATCGACTCGTACCGAATGTTGACATGCGCAGCGCCTGCTTTTTATAAAATTTAGGATTGGAAAAAACAGCACATCGTTTTAGTTTTGAGGTCAGCTTACCGGGTAGTTTGTCGATTGGGATGTATATTTGATCCGCTAATACCAGCATTAGCTCATTAGGGCAGTTAGATATCTTATCGACATCTTTTTCGCTAAGTTTTTGCCATGGTAGCAAGTCCAATGTTTCATCTGCCTCATTGTTATTAGTGCCTAGTTCGGGAGTGGTTTTAATGTCATTTCTTAACACATTCAATAATTGTTGCAGCTGCTCTGGCGATACTTTTTGGGTTGCTGCCAATTTGGCCCATTGATCATTGTAACTATTGCCACTGCGGTCAATAAAAATGCTGTGATGGCTTTTTCGCGGTTCAAACTGAAGAGGCAAGGCTATTAGATTACCAAATCCGCCTTCAGGAATTATGTCTTGATTTGGAAATAAACGGTCAAAACAACTAAATGATAGTGCTGAATAGTAATCCATTGTTCGATTTAACAGGGCTAGTCCCAATTTTCTGGCATCTGATGCGGAAACAGCTTCAACAAAGAATATCCAGATATGTCCGCCATTACCACTTCTAGAGCGTTCAATAAGGTGAGGGATGTTGAGAGAGTCGCAAGTATTACTTAACGCAGCAATAGCTTGTAACCAGTCATCTTTATCAAAGTCAGCGACAATAACATGCGTCGTATTATCACTTTGCAACGGGTAAATTCCCGCAGTTTGTTTACCTATGAGATGATCATAAATCGCTTGTTGTGAATAAGGTTTAAATGCTTGATGTTGACACTTAGTACAACTAACTTGTGGTTTTTCACAGATGCCTTGTTTCCATTCATTAAAGCAAGCTGGTGAATAACCTGAACGGCCATTTTTCGATTCCCAGCGGAATGGATAGATATCGTCCCGTCCTTTAAAGTAAGACATGAAGAGGGATATCTTTAGCTCCACCGATGCATATTGATTAAAACCGAGTGTCAACTCTGCTTCTTGTTTGGCAATAAGAATCTTACGTTGATTCAATAACTCCAATTTTTCGCAGGTGATAGTTTGGAGGCGGGCATCAAGAGTAGCCAGTTGAGATGCTAGCTTCGCGGAATTTGGCATGGCGCTCCTCATACTCGTACGGCTGGTTGAATGGGTCTTTGGAAGCGCAAAAGAGGATCATATCAAAGGCTAAAGAATGACACTTAGTTGGCGAAGTTGAGATACAAAGTTGGGCAATCTAAGTATTCATCAGCACTCAATGATGGGTTTTTTAAGCTAGCACGATGATGTTGCGCCGCTTTATGCCAATGGTTACTCGCTCAACTTCCCCCTCAATTAATATTGCCGCTTAAGCGGTAATATTTTCACTTAAGCACCACCCCTCATAAAATGACGCTTATGTTATTGATGTGTGAAAAAAATGTTTCCGGAGGGTTACTGTGGAACGGTGAGTTAACAAATTTAATCTTATTTTTACTTAAAATGTAATTAGTTTAAAAAAATGTTGCATTTATTTGAGTCTCTCCATAAAATGCGGCTCGAAATTAAAGGGTATTTAGGAAGTTCAACTGATTTTTTGTTAAAAATCAGACTACAAGGAGTTAATATGTTAATCAATTTATCCCCTGCCTATAATCTCTGCCAATATTATTTATTAAACATCTAAAGGAATTATGATGAAATTACGTTCAATTGCCCTCGGTCTTACTTTATTATCAACATCGGTTTTAGCACAGGACTATCAAGTTCAAATTAATGGCGATTATGTTGACTATGACGGTGGTAATACTTTTTCAGTGATGGGTACCTATCATTTTGATAAAGTCAGCACTAAGGATACTGCATGGGCAGAAGCTGCATTTATGGGGCAAAAAAGTAATGTTAAAGCTGCGATCACTGACTTTGATGGTGATGCTACCAGTTATTTATTAGGTGGCGAGTGGTTTGCCGACAATAATTTCTACGCTGCACTTAACATGAACTACGTTGATGCTGACGGCGGTTATAATGACACTACGTTTACCGGCGAAGTTGGTTATTTTTTCGCTGACAATTGGTTAGTGGCGATTACCGGTAACGATGATGATTTTTCTGATACCTTAGGTATTCGTACTAAATATATTCACCGTTTAGCTGACAGCCAATTTATTAATTTTGAAGCCGCTTATTCTGATGCTACAGATGATTTTACAGTAGCTGGCGATTTTTATTGGTCTCCACAATCGAGTGTTGGTTTAGTGCTTTCTGATGCTGATGAATACCGTTATGGTATTCGTGCACAACACTTCTTTACGCCTGCTATTGCACTGCGTTTAACATTTTCAGACACTAAGTACGATGATATCGTATCTATCGGTTTAACCGGTCGTTTCTAAGCCGTTGTTAAACTGAAAAAGAGAGCTTCGGCTCTCTTTTTTCGTTTAGGGAGTTATCTATTGATGATCGTGGCTGTATTAATTTCTGTTGATGATAAGCATTGCTAATTCTCAATATTTTATATCAGTAGTATTTAAGGTGTCATGCTTTTTTTATTACGAGTATCCGCTTTGGCTCAATTATATTTTTATTACTCAGCAATGAATGCGGGTAAATCGACCGCGCTGTTACAATCGGCTTATAACTATCACGAACGTGGGATTAATTCTGTTATTTTTACCGCTTCGATTGATGATCGTTTTGGCAAGGGTAAAGTTAGCTCTCGAATTGGTTTGAGTCAACCGGCCGACATGTTCACTAACCAATGTGATCTATTTACGATTATTTCTGCACAACATCAACAAAAAAAATTCATTGTTTATTATTCGATGAAAGTCAGTTTCTGACCAAGGATCAAGTAAAACAGTTGAACCAAGTGGTTGATCAGCTCAGTATCCCCGTACTTTGCTATGGCTTGCGTACTGATTTTCTTGGTGAATCGTTTCAAGGAAGCTTATATCTATTAAGCTGGGCTGATAAATTAATTGAACTTAAAACTATTTGCCATTGCGGACGTAAAGCCAACATGGTTGTAAGAACCGATGAACAGGGTAACGCCCTAAACAGCGGTTCTCAAATTGATATTGGCGGCAATGAGCGTTATGTATCGATGTGCCGTAAACACTTTCAAGAGCAAGTTGGTCTTTAGGGTTTAAAGAAAAAACTTGCTAGCTAGTCGTTTAAACAATGACAGTTCTCGAATCGCATGTCCCTGAGTAACGCGCTGTTGATCGCTGAGTTGGTCGCCATAGCTACTTAAGATTAGCCGATCAGGGTTTACCGAAATAGCGTCGCTCGGCTTTAACTCATACATATCAGATAAGAACTCATCGGGATGGATAGCTTGAATGCCAAAGGGTTCTAGTATGCTGGCTGGGAAATCTTTCAGGTTGAAAGTGATAATAGCCTCGGCCTGACCTCTTATTGCAGCAGCGAGTACATGACGGTCATCAACATCTGGTAATTGAAGGTTGTCAATTATTGGTTCGTAGCCCTCAACCAGACAATCAGGAAAATGCGCATCCATTAAATCTCTAGTTCGTTGCAGTTTCTTTTGATCGAGGTCTGGTCTATTTTTTAGTAAGTTACGAGTCCGCCTACTGGTACCATTTTATGTCTAAATTAACCTCACATCGTTGAGGTTTTTTTATGCCTAAAATAAAGTGCAGGGCGAACAGCGTCCGACTGTCTACGCGGTACCATTTTATGTCTAAATCAACCAACGAGAGTTGGTTTTTTTATGTCTAAAATTCAATGCTGACTATACTAGACAGCTTTTATCCTATTAGTTTTTATTAATTAAATAGCGGCGACCACGACCTTCTCCAATAGGCATTAAGATCTCTTTATCAACCAAATCACTGATATCTCTTGTAGCTGTGGCATCTGTTGTTTTAGCTAATGCTTTGTATTTTTTTCGAGAAATCCCCTCACTAAAATCCGTAGTCTCTAATAGGCGAACAATCAACTTTTGTTGTCTGAGATTAATAATAGTTTGCTGATGTCTTTGCCAAAAATGAGTCGTTTGTATCACCCGTTCAAATTCTTTCTTAGCATCTATTGCTGCAATTTCTACCATAGATAAAAACCAGACTATCCAAGCGGTTAAATCAAGACTATTGTTATTGCCTGTAACATTTTTGTGGCTCTCGACCTCACAACGCTGATGACTTTTTACCTCACAACGCTGATGGCTCTCCAATTGCTGGTAATATTCATTACGGTGACTTTCAAAAGCGGAAGATAAAGAAAACAAACGCAGGTTAGTATGCTCGGCCTCGGCTAAACATCGTTCGGCAATGATCCGAGATAATCGGCCATTACCATCATCAAAAGGGTGAATAGTCACAAACCAAAATTTAGCAATTGCTGCTCTGATGAAGGTTGATTCGTCCGATGGTGTATTGAGCCAGTTTAAAAATGCATCCATTTCTTGGATTACTTCGGTTCTTGCTAAGCCGGGGGCTTCAAAGTGGATTTGTTGTTTACCGTATCGTCCTGAAATAATCTGCATTGTGTCATCGCGATAATCACCGATGATCATAGGTGTGATTATCGGTGCAACAGGGAAAAGTATTTGATGCCACTGTTTTATGACATTGTGAGTGATTTTCTGATCTGTACTTCGGATCGCCGCTAGTAAAAGTTCAACCATCGCATCACTTTGCTTATGTGCTCTTTCTGTGAGGGAAGTAACCCCATTACTAATGCCTAGCTTATTAACAATGCTGGAACGAACTGAATCACGATCGTATAACTCACCTTCTATTTTGGCCGAGGCTAGGGTTTCGTCAAGCAATATTGCCGCCTCCCAATCTAAACGTTGATCATGGGTGAGAACTTCAGCTAACTGCTTTAATGGCGACACGGCTTGAATGCATGACTCTAATTTTGGCATGATGATGGTTTTGTCATAAGTAAAGTTAGGCCAGTCATTCTGTTGCCAAATATATGAAGGAGGGAGGTGCATAATTTTACCTTGAGTCGTTTAGGTGCCTTAATCGTCTCAAATTATGAGTCGATTAAGTGTGTTAATCAACTCATTTATGCTTTTTCCATGAGAAGAGAAAATATTGCGTGACCATTTCCTATGCAAAGTATTTGCAAAGGTCTAAATGTTACTTTTTATCGATTGATATATAAGATGTTTTATAGGCATGCTCTTTTCAAAATCCGTCGCCTTCGGGCGTGGCGATTAGTGCCAGCGGTATTTACCGCTATATCGGTCTGATCACTGCCAAGAACCATCCGTTTATTGGTGGTTTGATGGTGGCTGATACCGATAATTGGCATAGTCGTTTTAACATCAATCTCGGTTATTATTTATAGGGCGAGCCTAGGCCGACAGATAGCATCAATATTACTCTCACAATGATGCTATTTTTGGGGTTAAGATAATACCTAGGTTCTGCTTATACCGTAAATATGCCATCAGCAGCAAGCCCAGCCCTGATATCGTTAATATGATATTGAGCGCGAATGCGACAGGGTGTTGGTCGATTATGCCATGAATTAAGGCATAACCCCCGACGATGACTAGCAATGATAAACCTAAGCTCGCGAGTAGTGTTTGGCGGGAGGCATGCTCGTTTTTGGTTAGCACACAGCCACTGATACAACTGAGTAGAATAACTAAGAAGCTAAGTGGTGCCGATAGGCCAAAGAGTGCGGCGCTGGCCGCGCCCGACAATGCCAATGGTGTGCCCCAAACACAAGCAACCCACACATCGTTTAGATAACTACGGTGTTTTCGTTTAGCCAACCAAATATTGATTCCCGTCACGCTGATTACGGTCAGAGCCAGCCCCATGAGACCATAAAAAATCTTCACAGCGAAGCCACCAAAATGACCGAAGTGTATCCGGTATACCGAATAGGCGATTTGACGTCCTGCATTGCCATTGGACAAGCCCTGCTGATTAATAAAGGTGCCGTCACTTTTAAAGCGATACATCTCTGAGTAAATAAGGCGCTGGGGCAACGTCGCTGCGACCTCAATAAACTGTCCCTTTTTATTGAGATTATGCACTAAGAAGTAGATTGGTTGTGCATCTGGGGCTACTTTCGCCAAAGATGCCAGCGTGTTTTTAAAATCTAGCGGGGTTGCAGCAGTAGTGATCACAGGATCGGAACCATAAACAATATCGACCATCTTTTCGCGATCATTGCCATATAAGGCGAAGGAACCAACGGCGATAATGATCGATACCAAGCCAATAAAAGCACCAGAGAGTCCAATCATAAAATAAAATGGGGTGCCCCAAACACTCAGCCGATTATGTAAATCAGCCTGTTCCTTGGCTTTGTTAACACCAAGCCGCACCTTAAAGGCATCTTTAAATATGCGTGGATGAGCCACTAGTCCCGAAATGATCAGTGCACATAGCATCACACCTAAGATACCGACTAAAATAAGCCCCAACATCTTGGGTAAATGGAGATTAATGTGTAGCTCTTTAAGAAAATAGGTCCAACCTTCGACGGGGGCCTCACTTAAACTGCCATCTTGATTAACAAACCACTCATGTGCGCCATCTGAGACATGCATTCTCGGCACCGCTTGAGTGGGCAGCACGACATAGAGCCTCTCAGGTAAGGTCGTTACCCGTTGGCTAAAATTATTCACTGCCTGCCCGATTAAGTCTGGTGAATAATCGAGATATTCGGGAATATTAGGCTGCTCCCAGCGCTCAAATTCTTCAAAGTACACCACTAGGGTGCCAGACAAGCAGACCAGATACATTAGCAATGCGACGCTAAGACCAAGCCAAGAGTGTGAAGATAGCGAACTTTTTACTAGCGCAGCAGAAGGTTTAACAGACATAATACACTCACAAAAATAGCAGCAAACCGCTCGCTGCACTGATAAAAGTTAGACTAAACAAGGGTTTTCTAAGCTGTTCTGTCGCGCATATCCAATAGGTGGTCAGTGCCCATAAAACTGGAAATAAGAACGCGATAAAGACTAATTTATTCGACTCGTTGCCTGGTAGTAGGGTGAGCAGTGCGAGCGAAAAGAGGCAACAAGCAATCAGTGATACCACACCGACCACTAAAAATGTTGCCAGTGCATGGGCTATTTTACCCCGAGGCAACAACTGATGGCGGTAGCGCTTTTCTGTTGGTAATAGCTGTTGTTGCTGACGTTGAGTTTGGCTGTCGAAAAGACAGAAAAACCATGCCGATAACGCACTAGTCATTAACCAAAACATCATGCCAAACTCCCAGCCATCACGGAAGCACCATAAAACTAGGGCGACTAACACTAGGCCCCAACCACTCAGTTTTGACATCACATAGTGCCGCTTAAGATATTTCCAATCCCAGTAGATTACGCCGATGCCACTCATGTTGAGCATGATGGCGAGCACGTAAATATCGTTTAATTCAATCACAGGTTAGCCTTGTTCGTTTAAAGAAAAAATCGTACGTGATAACTCACGTTTGATACTGATCTAATTCCATTAAATAATAGTCCAGTTGTGCTTGTTTCTTCCCCTCGGCACAGCAAGATTTGATAATGGTTCTCATGTTATGGCGTAATAACCTTGCGCCAAATCGAGATGTGATACAGCGCTTACACTGTGCGCACCATATTCTTGGAGCTTACGGCTAACAACTTCAGTTTTTCGATGGATTTGGTGGAAGTGTTTTTCTCGGCGTGGCATTAAGTTGCCGAAATATAGTTTGATAATGCTTAATACAACAGTGGCACTCATTATTACACTCTAGGTATAATTGTTGACAACCATGAAGTTAGTAAGATCATGCCGCGCATAATTACATAAAACCTAATAAACAGCAATACGAATCGATATCATTAGCTTTTATTGTTCGATTGCGCTAACACTAACGTTTTTTAGTATTGGTTATGCTGCAGCCACTGTTTGTGCAGTGCTTTACTTTGAATGCTCTGGTGTACTTCACAGATAAACCATGGTTCACGAGAATCAGGTTCTAGCATCAAGCCACTCTCAATCAGATTCATCGTAAACTGGATGTAAAGTTCGCTACCTATTTGTTTTAAATCGCGATGATTTTAGGCACGCTGCCTTGGAGTGAACAAGTAACTCGTGGCTGAGTAGCTCTATAAACACCACCACGGCCACTTAAGTGTGCTTCAGTCGCCGCATCGTCACGCGATTAGCTCAGCACTGAGCTAATTATTGATCCTAACCGATTACTTACCAATAAGTTAATCATCGCTAATGAAACATGTTCTCGATCAAATCCCAAGAAAAGTACATGTCATTAGGTGGAACTACGTGGGCTCTTAGAGTAAAGGTGTTTCCCCCTCCCTTAGCGCTTAATGGGAATGGTTATCATTTACATTAAATTTTTAGCAGGTACAATAGCGTGAAAAGTCAATACACATAAATATCTATTCTATAGGGTAAACATGAACATTAAACACAATATTGCGCTATCTTCATTAGTTTTGGCCATGGGCTTTCCTGCATATGCAGCAGTACAGACTGAAGCAACTATTGAAAATACTGACAAAAACATTGAAAAAATCTCGATTGTAGGTGTCCGTAGTGACCGTGTTAGTAAGGGTGCTACTGGTTTAACAATGGAACTTAACGAAACACCGCAATCGATTAGCGTTATCAGTGCAGAACAAATTAAAAACTTTGCAGCTAATAGTATTAATACAGCATTGAAAATGGCGACTGGTATTACCGTGGAACAAGGCGAAACTACCCGTACAAGTTATACTTCACGTGGTTTTG
>JABSRS010000094.1 GCA_013214885.1 Gammaproteobacteria bacterium | reverse complement strand
ATCGCAATACCAAAGAGGTTTATTTGTTGGCAAAACGTCTGGGTGTCGAAATGCCGATTACCGACCAAATTTATCAAGTGTTGTATCAGGGAAAAACGCCGATTCAAGCATCAAAAGCATTACTTGGTCGCGCTAAAACGACTGAATGATATCAAGGCCTAACCTGTTAGGTCTTTTTAAATTCTCTCGGCAACTGACAGCAAGCACCGACGTGCTGTGTTTCAACCTCCGGTGTTAAATTCTCACTATAAAACTCCATGCGTCGAAAAGACTGATGACGTTTTCTGAGGCGCTTTCTGTGCCGAAGTAGGACAGTATGTTTCATTGATGTTAATCCTAAAGAAATTATCGAAGATTTGTTTTCATTAGCAATGAGAGCTAGAACATTGATCATCGAATGATGTTGCCATTGTACCGGTGCAAAAAATTAAAATAAAGGCTGATTTATTGGGATAACGATTGTTACTTGTAACCCACCGCTGATTGCGGCTTTGGCTTGAATTTTACCTTTATGATTATTAATCGCCTCCTTGGCGATGGCTAACCCTAATCCAGTGCCTCCTGTACTCCGATTACGTGAGTTTGAAACACGATAAAAAGGTTGAAAAAGCTGCTCGAGATGCTGTTCACTCACGCCCTGTCCATCGTCTTCAATAGTGATATAAAAGTTATTGTCAGCTACCTTGCTGATTAATGTGACATTGGTGGACGCATATCGAATCGCATTACGTATGACATTTTCAATCGCACTTGCAAGTGATTCATATTGCATTTGGATCAATAGATCAGGGGTTAAATCTATCGAGACATTTTTATTAAATTGTTTCGCCTCGAAGGCCGCATTTTCAATGACATCTTCAAGTAAGTCATTAATATTAAGCGACTCAAATTGTTGATATTCACTTAAATTAATTCGTGATAACTGTAACAGCTGTTGCAGCATTTTAGCAATAAGCTGGGCTTCTTGTTCGATTCTATCGAGTGAGGCTGGATCATTAGGCTGGCGACGGTTAATGGCTAATGCCAACTGAATCCGGGTTAGCGGAGTGCGTAGTTCATGGGAGATATCACTCAATAAACGTTGTTGATTATTGATCATTTGCTCAATCGAGTCGGCCATATCATTAAATGAGTGAGCCAGCTGTCCAATTTCATCGCGGTGCGACAATGCTACTTCTTGGGCTCTGGCACTGAGATCACCTTTGGCCAAGCTGCGGGCCGTGGTTTTAAGTGAATTTATTGGTTTGGTGATGTGCCACGCTAAAAAAGCACAGCTAACCCCACTGACCAGCATGACTAACATCAGAAGTAACCAACGGTTCTCACTGATGGTTGCAAGAATGTGGCGGTGTTGTTTGTGGTGAAAATCTCGCACATACAGCTGGTAATTAGTGTTCTGGTGCTTGAAATTGTAGGGCCCAAACACGCTCCAACGTTTAAAATGAAGACTGTTTGAGCGAGGATTCTCTTGATGGCGAATAATCGCAAGATTAATGTCTCGTGGTATTTTAGATTGATCGGATGCTAGGTTGTGATCGGTTAACACAAAGAACGGGATCCGCCGGCCAGCTTTTTTTCTAGAAAATGGCTTTTGATTGTTTTTTATTGCTCGTCTAACTTGCTTTATCGCCATGTCTAGGTTGCTAGCGTTGGCCAATTGTTTAGCAAGTAATTGATGCTTTACTAATAGTTTTTGCGCGGGATCCCGCTGAAGTTCAATGATTTTAGGCAATGCAACTATGGCGCCTGCAATCAAAACACAAATTAACCAGAACCCTATTAATAGCTTAAAAAATAATTTGTTAGGCATCATCTAACCAGATGTAGCCATGACCTCTAATTGTTTTGATTCGTGCTAAGCCATCTTTTTTCAACGGTAATTTTTTACGTAAATTTGAAATGTGCATGTCCAAACTTCGATCGAAAGCTTGCAGATGTTTGCCAAGTACTTTTTGGTTCAAATCATCCTTTTTGATTAATTCACCTGTATTAGTGACTAACTCAACGAGCAACAGGAACTCGGTGCCAGTAAGGTCGATTGTTTTTCCTTGGCACTTGGCCTCTTGGCGGCCAGGGTTTAGCTCGATGTCACCAAGGATGATCAGATTGGGCTTTTTGTCGCATTGTTGGCTACGACGCAATATTGCTTTAATTCTTGCCAGTAGTTCGCGATCATTAAATGGTTTGGGTAAATAGTCATCTGCGCCAAATTCTAAGCCGATAACCCGGTCTATTTCATCGCCTTTGGCTGTCAGCATCAGTACCGGGACATTGCTTTGTTGGCGTAATGCTTGGAGCACTTCAAAGCCATTTAACTCGGGTAGCATAACGTCCAGCAATACTAACTGGTGCTCACCAGACAATGCTTGTGCCAGACCACTGCGCCCATCATGAGCCGAGCAGACGTCATATCCTTCCAGGGATAACAGAGTGCCTAATAATTGGCATAGATCGATATCGTCTTCGATGACGAGTAATTTACTTTTTTTCATTGGTATACTTTATTGGTTTATGATCAAAAAACACATCTTATTTACACATTTTTACAATGCTTAGGCGTTGCTTTACAACCGTTGCGTTAGGATGGAAATGAATCAATACATAAGGAACTTCTCAATGAAAAAATCAAATCAACTAATACTAAGCGTAGCTATGATAACAGGTTTGGCTGCGATGAGTGGGCTATTGCCTGCAGTGGCCAAAGGTGATTCAGAGCATAATCATCAACAGAAAATTGAACGCTTATCCGATCGCTTAGATTTGACCGAGCAGCAATCGGCTCAAGTAAAACAATTATTTATTGAAAGCCGTGCTAGTAATAAAAGACCGTCAAAAGAAATGAAAAAACAGCGTCGTCAGCAGCATCAAGCTGATCTTAAGGCATTTTTTGATGCACCGAACTTCGATCAACAAGCAGTAATCGATAAATTAACCCAGCACCAAGCCAAGCATCAACAAAAAATGATCGCTAAAATGGAACTAAAGCATGCGATCTATCAGTTGTTAACCACCCAGCAACAAGAAAAGTATTTAAAGATGCTTAGTCACAAGATGCGCCACGATTCAAAACATCGCGGCGATAAGAGGCATAGCCGTAGTCATTAATGTCGAGTTAGCCTGAGTCAAAAGCCGCTTGATACTATCAAGCGGCTTTTAATTTTAACCCTAGATTGTTAATGATCACGGGTTAATATCAAGGTCTTTCAACTTCCGGGTCAGGGTATTTCTACCCCAGCCTAATTTTTTGGCTGCCAGTTGCTTATGTCCCGCCGTACTCAACAAGGCACAATCAATCACCGCTCGCTCAAATGCTGGCAAAGCCTGCTCTAATATGGCTTCATTGCCTTCACTTAGCTGTTTATTACACCATGCCTTTAGGGCTTGCACCCAATCATCTGTTGGGGCTATTTGGGTTGATGTATCGATAAATTCTGGAGGTAAGTCAGAGACCAAAACTTCTTGACCAGACGCCATCACGGTTAACCAACGACAACAATTTTCCAATTGTCTGACATTGCCAGGCCAAGGTAATTGGCTCAGAAATAATTCGGCGTCCTTACTTAATTTTTTAGCTTCAACATTGAGCTCGGTTGCTGCTTGCCCTAAAAAATGCCGAGTTAGCACGGGAATGTCTTCTCGGCGCTCGCTTAAGCTGGGAATGTGGATTCGAATGACATTGAGGCGGTGAAACAAATCTTCGCGAAATTGGCCATTATTCACTTGTTGCTCTAAGTTTTGGTGCGTTGCGGCAATAATCCTGACGTCAACGGTAACTGGTTGATGCCCGCCGACCCGATAAAACTGACCGTCGGCTAAAACCCGCAATAAACGCGTTTGAACATCAAGTGGCATGTCACCTATTTCATCAAGAAACAACGTGCCGCCATTGGCCTGCTCGAATCGTCCTTGTCGGATACTATTAGCACCAGTGAATGCGCCTTTCTCATGGCCAAATAATTCGGATTCAATAAGATCTTTCGGGATGGCTGCCATATTAAGCGCAATAAAGTTTTGTTCTTTGCGGGGGCTATGTTTGTGCAATGCTTTGGCGACTAACTCTTTACCGGTACCAGACTGGCCATTAATTAATACACTGATACTAGAGGATGATAGTCGGCCTATTGCCCTAAAAACTTCTTGCATTGCTGGTGCTTCGCCGATGATCTCAGGAGTTTCAGAGGTGACAATTTTGACTTTTTTACTGCGGCGGCGCTGTTCGTTGCTGTGATCGATAGCGCGCTGGATCAGGCTAATGGCCTCATCGATATCAAAAGGTTTTGGCAGATATTCAAATGCACCACTTTGGTATGCGCTAACTGCGCTGTCCAAATCAGAATGGGCGGTTATTATAATGACAGGAATGTCAGGATAG
Organism: Gammaproteobacteria bacterium; assembly: GCA_013214885.1. GTDB lineage: Bacteria > Pseudomonadota > Gammaproteobacteria > Enterobacterales > Psychrobiaceae > Psychrobium. The sequence goes on along the minus strand of JABSRS010000094.1, from coordinate 5,717 downwards.
TGTTGTTGCATCCGCTGTAACAGTACCATGCCATCTGTTTCAGGCATTCTAACATCTGAGACAACCACACTAGGTTGCTCATGCTGCAGAGCCTGCCATAAGCTCTCGGCAGCAGCAAAGCTAGCATTGGTAAGTTTAGCGGAATCTAAGGCCTTTTCAAGTACCCATCTTATAGAGCTATCATCGTCTAAAACCCATACTTGTTCAGTCATAATATCTCCGGTGTTTGTTGTACTGGAATGGTCACGGTAAATTCGGTATTACCTGGGTGGCTTATAAAATCAATTCGACCATGGTGTTGCTGAATTAATGTTTGAGCAATCGATAAGCCAAGGCCGGTACCATCAGCTCTGCCTGTCACCATTGGGTAAAACAGAGTCTGAGTTAATTCGCTCGGGATGCCTGGACCATTATCAGAAATTTTAATTTCAAGAGCCATCTTGTGTCTGATGCCATTGATAGTTACTTGATTGCTGATCCGAGTCGCTATTTTAAGTTTTCCTTGGCCATTAAGTGCTTGAATCGCATTCTGAATAATATTGAGTAACGCCTGTTGGATTTGTTCTGGATCGATGGTGATATCGGGAATACTCGGATCATAATCACGCTCAACATCAATATCGGGAGAAAGCTCAAAAGAGATTAACTGGAGAGTTTTTTCGAGTAGTTGATGAATATTATGCTTGGTATGAGACTGTTGTTTATTGGGACCAAGCATTCGCTCGACCAGGTTATTGAGCCGGTCAGCTTGTTCGATAATCATCTGAGTGTATTCCTTTGACTCCTCAGGTAATTGACGGTGTAACAACTGTGCTGCACCGCGCAGTCCACCGAGGGGGTTTTTGATCTCGTGAGCTAGCCCTTTAACCAAATCCTTGGCCAGTTGCTGCTGAGTGCGTTGCTGCATTTCAGCCGAAATTCGTTGCTGTTGGTCGACTTGGCGGATTTCTAATAGCAAACAGGCCTGGCCTTGCCACAAAATCGGACTGGCACACAAATCAATCGTGATAACGTGGCGATCTAACAAGGTAAGACAAGCGAGGTTGTCGGTAAAGCTTTGCTGACTTTCTAATGCCTGTTCGAGTAGTGATTGACCAGAGCTGAGGTGGAAATACAAGTCAGCCAGTGGCATCCCCCCCATTCGTTTATTACTTTGCTGAAATAGCTGCTCAGCAGCAGCGTTGGCAAAGCATACGCTTAGAGAACCATTAACCACGAGAATGCTGGTGACTAATTGGTCAATAAGTTCGTGGTGAATATGTTGTGGCATTAATTGATCCATCGACAGTACTATTCCTCATAGTATCACGTGCACCAAGTTGGTGCGTCAAAGGTTTGCTATCGCATTGAACAATATATATTGGTGAATAATTTAGCTAATTACCTACCTAGCGATTGCACGATGCAAATAAACAATAGTTTCTGAAGTAGATGCAAGAATGTTGCCATTTTTAGTGACTAGGTGTGCTTTTATTAATACTTCGCCGCGATTTATATTTTTCACTGTAAAAACAGTCTGTTGGCGAGGTTCTCCGTAAGCGAAATTATTGACCAGTAGTTGCACTTTATATTTTGAGCTGAGCTGAGGCGTTGTTTGCACCACAATGGTGAGTTCGCCGTTATTACTGCGAATAGCCTGTTGAGGCTGGGGCGATGCAATGACGATGTTAAAATTAGACTTGGCTTCTGTCCGCTTTTTATTGAGTTTAAATAAAGGAGAGATCGCAACGGCTGGTAGTTGAGTTTGAGAACTGGCTTTCATTTCAATTTGTTGAGCACCAGTAAAAGGCTGATCTGAATAAGCAACGCTACCATCTTTGTTTATTTTTTTATAAACAGTGCCAGCCTCCAAATTTATTAGCAAGCTGACAAAAAACATCGTAATCATCGTTAATGTTGCTGTTTTCATGATCAATTTCACCCAACTATTTTTTAAGGTATCAGTCTAACTATTACCTGAAATTTAGCGGTATGCAAGCTATGGGGTTAAAAACAAAAAAGGCTCGCTAATGCGAGCCTTTTTCAATGGTATTACCGTGATTAAACGCTGTAATACATTTCGAATTCGACTGGGTGTACAGCCATATTCAAACGTTCAACTTCTTGACTCTTCAATTTAATGTAAGCATCAATTGAATCATTAGAGAATACGCCGCCAACGGTTAAGAATTCACGATCGGCATCAAGTGCTTTTAATGCTTGGTCGAATGACTCGGCAACTGTTGGGATTTCAGCTGCTTCTTCTGGAGGAAGGTCATATAGATCTTTATCCATTGGGTCACCAGGGTGGATCTTGTTTTTAATCCCGTCAAGGCCAGCCATTAACAGTGCTGCGAATGACAAGTATGGGTTAGCCGTTGGATCAGGGAAGCGAACTTCGATACGACGAGCTTTTGGCGAAGGAACTACTGGGATACGAATCGATGCACTACGGTTACGTGCTGAATAAGCTAGCATGACAGGAGCTTCGAAGCCAGGGACCAAACGCTTGTAAGAGTTAGTAGAAGCGTTAGTAAAGGCATTAAGCGCGCGAGCGTGCTTAATAACACCACCGATGTAATAAAGTGCCATTTCAGATAGGCCGCCGTACTTATCACCAGCAAACAGGTTTTCACCATCTTTAGCTAATGACATGTGGCAATGCATACCAGAACCATTATCACCCACTAGAGGCTTAGGCATAAAGGTTGCCGTTTTGCCAAATTCATGCGCAACGTTGTGAACAACATACTTATAAATTTGAATTTCATCTGCTTTAGCAACAATGGTATTAAAGCGACAAGCGATCTCATTTTGACCGGCCGTTGCAACTTCGTGGTGATGTGCCTCAACAACCAGACCCATCTGATCCATGATTAAACACATGGCGCTACGAATGTCTTGCGCCGAATCGATTGGAGCAACAGGGAAGTAACCACCTTTAATACCTGGACGGTGACCTGTATTGCCTTCTTCATACTCAGTGTTTGAATTCCAAGCAGCTTCTTTGTCATCGATAGAGTAAGAGGCACCATTCATGTCATTTTTGTAACGAACATCGACAAACAAGAAGAACTCTGGCTAAGGACCAAATAAAACATTATCGGCGAAACCAGCACTACGCATGTAGTCTTCAGCGCGTTTAGCAACTGAACGAGGGTCACGGTCGTAGCCTTGCATCGTGTCTGGTTCTAAAATGTCACAACGAATATTAAGTGTTGGAACGGCTGTGAAAGGGTCTAATACTGCAGTTGAAGGATCAGGCATCATCACCATGTCAGAATTGTGAATTGATTTCCAACCCGCAATAGATGAACCATCGAACATTTTTCCATCTTCAAAAAAATCTTCGTCGATTTGATGTGAAGGAATACTAAAATGCTGTTCTTTACCTTTAGTGTCGGTAAAGCGCAAATCGATAAACTTAACGTCATTTTCTTTAATTAGCTCAAAAACATTTTCTACTGACATTTGATATATCCTTCAAAATTAATTTTATTCAATCTTTGTTGATTTTATATTGCTAAAAACGTGCCACATGGATAACTCATTGAAATTTAAGTGGTGTTAAGTTGAGGTATATTATTTAAAACACTCGGCGCACCAAATTGATCTAACGATTGCACATATTTGGTGCGTTTTAAGTGTTTGAGCATCCAGTAATTTAAGTAAAATTTACAGTCTAATGTGCGGTAGTTCTGATATTTTACTTAAACTAGAAATTGATTTGACTTAGCGCATTAAATAGATAGCTTTTACCCCCACAAGCCTGTAGAATTTGTCGCCTAAAATTTAGTCACCCCCCGAATAATTACTGCTGTTAGTAGTTGTTCCTTTTAGGCGAGATATAATGTCATATAATATTACTGATATCAGCAAGTTGCGTAACATTGCAATCATTGCTCACGTTGACCATGGTAAGACAACATTGGTTGATAAATTGTTATCGCAATCTGGTACGGTTGAAACCCGCGGCGAAGCTGAAGAACGTGTAATGGATTCGAACGATCTTGAAAAAGAACGTGGTATTACCATCCTTGCAAAACCAACTGCGATTAACTGGAATGATCACCGCATCAACATCGTTGATACTCCTGGTCACGCCGATTTCGGTGGTGAAGTTGAACGTATCATGTCAATGGTTGACTCAGTTTTACTACTAGTTGACGCTGTTGACGGCCCAATGCCTCAAACACGTTTCGTAACGCAAAAAGCATTTGCTCAAGGCCTTAAGCCAATCGTTGTAATTAACAAGATTGACCGTCCAGGTGCTCGTCCTGATTGGGTTATGGATCAAATCTTTGATTTGTTCGATAACTTAGGCGCGACTGATGAACAACTAGATTTCACCACTGTTTATGCTTCTGCATTAAACGGTTGGGCGACTATGGACTTAGACGTTGAGTCGGACAACATGGAACCATTGTTCCAAGCTATCGTTGATAATGTTGAAGCTCCAGATGGTGACGCCGAAGGCGCATTACAGGTTCAAATTTCACAGCTAGATTACAACTCTTACGTTGGCGTTATCGGCGTGGGTCGTATCACCCGTGGTAAAGTTGTTCCTAACCAGCAAGTTGTTGTTTCAATGGCTGACGGTTCTACTCGTAAAGCTAAAGTCGGTACTGTATTGGGTTACCTAGGCTTAGATCGTCACGAAATGGACGAAGCTTGTGCGGGTAACTTAGTTGCAATCACTGGCCTTGGCGAATTAAAAATCTCTGACACAATTTGTGCCGTTGATTGTGTTGAGCCATTACCATTGTTGAGCGTTGATGAACCAACTGTAACCATGACTTTCCAAGTAAACAACTCTCCGTTTGCTGGTAAAGAAGGTAAATTTGTTACTTCTCGTAACATTGCAGAGCGTTTACAACAAGAGCTTATTCATAACGTTGCATTACGCGTTGAAGCAGGTTCTGACTCGGATAAGTTTAAAGTATCGGGTCGTGGCGAACTTCACCTAGGTATCTTAATCGAAACCATGCGTCGTGAAGGTTTCGAAATGGCGATTTCTCGTCCTGAAGTTATCCTCAAACACGTTGATGGCGTACTAATGGAGCCAATGGAAAAAGTTACTGTTGATGTTGAAGAACAACATCAAGGCACAGTAATGGAAAAACTTGGTATCCGTAAAGCTGTAATGTATGACATGCAGTTAGACGGTAAAGGCCGTGTTCGTATCGATTTCGATATGCCTTCACGTGGTCTTATCGGTTTCCAAACTGAATTCATGTCAATGACTTCTGGTTCTGGTCTGATTTACCATACGTTTGAAGAATATGCAGCGCACAAAGGCGGCAATATCGGTCAACGCTCTAACGGTGTATTGATTTCAAACGCTACTGGTAAAGCATTAACTTACTCATTGTTTAACTTACAGCAACGTGGTCGTTTATTTACTCAGCATGCTGAAGAAGTTTACGAAGGTCAAATCTTAGGTATTCACAGCCGTGACAACGATTTAACTGTTACCGCTCTTAAGGGCAAGCAGTTAACTAACGTTCGTTCATCATGTACTGATGAAGCACAAGTACTTACTACGCCATTCATCTACACCCTAGAGCAAGCGCTAGAGTTTATCGATGATGACGAGTTGGTTGAAGTAACACCAAAAAGCATTCGTATTCGTAAGAGACTTCTTTCTGAAAACGAACGTAAACGCGCAAATCGCGGCGGACCAAAATAGATAACTCTATTTAGTTGACAAGAAAAGGAGTTCCGAGTAATCGGAACTC
>JABSRS010000093.1:3347-10098 GCA_013214885.1 Gammaproteobacteria bacterium | reverse complement strand
TTGGCTCATCATGCCGCAAGGTTTAAACCACACACTATATTCACCACAATCTTTAATCAGTTGTGGCTTGGAAAAGTCATCACTTAACGCTATTTCGTTATAATAAAGATGGAGAGTTTGCCCTGACTTTAAACTGCTTTTAGCACGGCGTAACCGCTGGGTTTTATGACCCGTTGTTAGCCAGACGGCACCTTTTTGCATCACTCGTTTAAGTTGCTGTTTAGATAGCTGGCAATGGGCGCTTAATAGCTCAATGGCACTCATTGGCACGGTAACATCAAGATGTAGTTCAAAAGGCTGCACGGTTCACACTCTGGATTTAAAACGTGATGATAACACCCTGCCCCCAAGTGAGACTACTGGTTAATGCTAAACGCTTCAAACAGGTAATCGATAATATCGTCGTATCGATTGACCTTCAATTGGGTTGGCGGTGAGATCATGTCTAAACCCTGGTTCAAGGTCAGCTCTTTGGTGCTATGGAGCGCAATATAGCGTACTTCGATCGTGACCACCGACCGATTATCAGTGCTGCTAAAGTGATCTAAATCGGTGATCCGCTGCTCGGTATTACGCCATTGGGCGCGACCATTTTCGATCCTTGTTGATTCACTGACAAATTCAATCATCATCACATATTCAACCTCAGGCCATTGCTGAGTGATTTTTTGTGATAACAGCTGATGATAGCGTTTTATTTTCAATTGATCTTGCTGACCATTTTTAGGATCATAGATCCCGCCCATCGCCTTTAAAATGCCGCGATTAATCATCGCAACCTGGTCGATATCCACCAGCGGTAACGATCGTTTAAGCTGCAGGTTTTTGATGTTATTGGCTAACGCAATTTGATAACCCTTTGCATTAGAGCGCTCAGTTGACGGGTGCCACACCCAAGCAACTTTGGCCGCTTTGCTTAAGATTAATTGGTTGGTTTGCTTAACTACCGGGCGCGGATCATAAAATGTCATGCAGCCGCCAAGCAATGAAATAACAATGACCATGAGCCATAATCGATACCCCGAAATCATTGGCTTTTCCCATTTAGGATGGTTGCTGCTAATTCAAAGGCTGTTGCAAGTTGTTCAGCCTGATCTAAGACGTCGGCTACTTTTTTAGTGACAAATTTATCACCATTATATTTAGCCAATAGCTCAATGCCACCGCGCCCAACACTGAGGGTATTTAACTCCTGATCGACAAATTCAATGTAAAAAGATAGCGCCGCTACTGAGCCACTTTCTTTAATAAAAATACTGGCCAAAACATCGCCAGCACCCGCGCCGTCGAGTAAGTAAGGTTCGCTCACACCATCCCAGTCAGCATCGAAGTCAAAACCTGAGGTACTAAAATAGGCCGTTCTAATTTTTACCCCGTATTGAACAAATGCATCCAGTTGCAGCTCTTCTTTAACTTGGCTCAGGGCAATTAGTCGAAGTTTTAGAGCAAGTTGGCTGTTTTTTTGCCCGGTATTTGGATCAAATAAATTATCTTGCTCTTGCGCTTTTAATTGTTCATACACTTCAAAATACCGTGAAGAATCAACAAACTCAATCTGGTGTTTTGCCATTAGTCGAGTGAATTTAGGATCATAGAATTGGCTAATGATTGAATACAGTGGTCTAATTTCATCGCTGCTATTTTCAAAAACCATCACCTTGTGATAATTAGACTTGAGCTGCTCTGCGGTCAGATAATTAGGCGTTGATTTACAACCAACCAGCATAAAAGTCAGCAAGAAAAGGAGAGTGTAAGTGATATTTTTCATCGAGTGTTCCTTGTTATATCAATCTAGAAAAGTAATGCCCATTACTCAAACCAAAAAGTTAACTGCCCTTGCGCTGAGAAAATAACGGGGAGCCCATACAGATCGAGTGTCGTCGCATTAATTTTATTATAATCGGTGTGCACCACAGCGTACCTTGCCGCTGACGGTAGGTTCATTGTAGTTGTCATGTACATTTTTGGCAAGATTGAGTCAGTTAAATAGAATTGAAAACCGTCGGGCCAAGCTTGAATCGGTCGTACTGTGGTTATAATTTTTAAGTCGCGATCAAGTAACAATAACACGGGATAAAACAGATCCGCTCCAGTGACGCTGTCTTGGGGGACCCAGCTGCGAATAAATACGGAAGAACTTGCCTGAGGGAGTTCTAGCAGCTCAAAATAGCTAACTCCTAAATCAAACATCCGCACTTGATTGTGATTATTGATCACAATGTTATGTTGCTGACGCGCCGTCATCTTAACGGCAGTAAGATGACCGAAAGTTTGGCAACAAATAGCAGCCTGTGACAGCTGCTCAAATGCTATTTTGGGGGAGTTGCTGCAACCAGATACGATAAAAATACTTAGAAAAATCAATCGGTACATCGGTTACCTCCGCCAGATTAGTTATTTACCACAGCACTTTTTGTATTTTTTATTGCTACCACATGAGCAAGGATCGTTACGGCCAATTTTTTCGCTTTGACGCACCACTGGAGTTTGCGGTTCGTGATGATGATGGTGACAGTCTGGTCCGTGAACATGCGGTTCTTGTTGCTGGTTTTCTGGTTGGTTGCTCATTTTTTACGTCTCTAAAAATACTTGAACCGATATTTTAGCAGATCTTTAGTCATTCCTTGAGTTAAATGATAATAACCTAACCGCAATATCACGACCAAAGATCAATAATACAATACCACCTAGCACCAAAACCGACGAGATAATCAAACGACTTGAAACCAATTCTTGCGCAAATAGCACGCCGCCAGTTGCCGCAATAATTGGTACCGTTAACTGAATCACCGTCGCTTGGGCAATCGATAGTTCACGCATTGCAACGTACCATAGTGCATAACCTAATCCTGACGTTATCGCTAATGGCATTAGTCGAACCTTTACCGCGTAAGGTATAGACCGCCAAACGCAACGGCTAAGCCAACCCATTCAACGGCATGTAATTTGTTACCACGATAAAGACTAAATACAATCATCGACAGCTGAACCGCGCCAAATAAGATCGCGGCCGTTTCCTAACGCTAAGCGGCATAAAACCGAGTTACCCGCGAACGCAATTAAAGCAAAAGTCGCGCATACAATAGTCTTAACCGATATTTCAGCTTTAATCATTAGCGAGTTGTGCCAGTTTTGTCACCGACTTCCAATTGCGGGTTGTTGCTATAACCTGCAACTTTTTTTCAATAAAGTTATTGGTTAATTTTGTTTTACCATAGCCGTTGGGGCAATGCAGGTAAGCGGTTGCGCCATCAATCACTAGCTGCTCTGGAGCGACCACGTATTGTGCTATTGCCCTGACAAGTTCAGCATTTGGTTGCGCTGATAAAAAAGTCAGTAACACTTTAGTGCCATCGTCTTCAATATTTAAGCCCTCAAATGGCAAGCTGCTTAGCAGGGTATTAAATTGATTGTTACTGCGAACGATCACGGGCACTTCAAAACCAAAATGTTGATTAATCGCCTGTTCGAGCCGAGTTTTTAATTGCTCGTTATTATCTTCACTGCTAAAAATTACATTGCCAGTTTGAATGTAAGTCTCGACATTTTTTAGCCCTAGCGCACAGTAGAGATCTTTTAAGTCAGTCATTTTTATTTTTTTATGGCCACCAACATTAATGCCGCGCAATATCGATATATATCTCATTTTTGGTTCTCTAATATTAGGGTCTGTTGATCTTTGCAGCTTATTGTTACATTTTAATCGCTTAAACCGCTTGTGCTTTATAGCATGCCCTTGCAGAATTGGTGGTTATTTTATCGCAAGGATCATAATAAGATGAAGAAACTGACACTTATCGCTGCGGGGATTGTCGCGTTATCTGGCTGTAATCTCACCAGCACCACCCATGACGTTGTTCAACAAAAATCAGATCAAAGTTACCTGTGGCTCGAAGAAGTACAAGGCGAGAAAGCCCTCACTTGGGTTAAGACCCAAAACAAATCGGCGTTGGATGTCCTAACGGCAACCCCGACGTATCAATCAAGCTTTGATAAAAATCTTGAATTGCTTAACTCAACCGATCGCATCGCTTACGCCACCCAACGTGGTGACTATTTATATAATTTTTGGCAAGACAAGGAGCATCCACGGGGAATTTACCGTCGCACCACCTTAGCCGAGTATCAAAAGCAGTCGCCGCAATGGCAAACGATATTAGATGTCGATGCTTTAGCAAAAACGGATCAACAAAGCTGGGTCTACAAAGGCATGGAGTGTTTATACCCAAAATACAATCGTTGCCTGGTTAGCCTATCGCCAGGAGGTAGTGATGCCGTCGTGGTTAAAGAGTTTGATATTGCAGCGAACAGCTTTGTTAAAAATGGTTTCGCTTTAGGCGAAGCCAAGAGCAATATCTCATGGCGCGACATAAACTCAGTCTATGTTGGCACCGATTTTGGTCAAGAGAGCCTGACCGATTCTGGTTATCCTCGAATGGTAAAACTGTGGCACCGCGGCACTCCTCTTGACGATGCAGCCCTGCTATATAGCGCCAACAAATCGTCAGTGGCCGCCACTGGTTATCGGATGTTTTCACAAACCGACAGCGTCGATGTTATTTATGACTCAACCACGTTCTATACCAGTAAAGTATTTATCAATAAGAACGGCAAAAATATTGAGCTAGCCATTCCTCATGACGCTGACATGAGTGCTTATTTGAATCAACAATTGTTTATTCAACTCAAGAGCGATTGGACAGTAAAAGGCCAAACGTTTAGCCAAGGCAGCGTGATTTACGCCAAGCTCGAGGCTATATTAGCTGGCAATCCAGATTATAAATTACTGATTGAACCCACTCAAAGTCTGTCTATTTCATCGATTAAAACCACCAAGTCAGCATTACTGGTCACCGTGCTCGATAATGTAAAATCTAAAGTGTTGCGCTTTAGTAATATCGATAACCAATGGCAATCTAAAGCTGTTAACATCGATGATTCAGGGTCGGTTAGTGTGTTTAATACCAACGAAAGCAGTGATGATTTCTTTATTAATTACACCAGCTTTTTAAGCCCGAACTCATTGTATAAAGTTGATGGGGCTAGCGGTGAATTGAGTTTGTTAAAATCACAAAAATCAACATTTAACAGTGATAATTTAGAAACTAAACAGTTTTGGGCCATTTCAAAAGATGGCACAAAAATCCCGTATTTTGCGGTGATGAAGAAAGGCTTGAAACTCGATGGCACAAACCCAACCTTACTCTATGGTTATGGTGGCTTCGAAGTATCACTTAAACCTTATTACTCTTCAATTTTAGGCAATAACTGGCTCGATAAGGGCGGAGTGTATATTCTGTCAAACATTCGTGGCGGTGGTGAATTTGGCCCTCGCTGGCATCAAGCAGCGCTGAAAACCAATCGTCATAAAGCCTATGAAGATTTTGAGGCGATTGCGTTAGATTTAATTGAACGTGGCATTACCTCGCCAGATCATTTAGGTATTCAAGGTGGCAGTAACGGTGGGTTGTTAATGGGTGCGGCATTTACCCGTCGTCCAGATCTCTACAATGCTGTGGTTTGTCAGGTACCGTTACTTGATATGAAACGTTATACCAAGTTGTTAGCGGGTGCTAGTTGGGCTGCTGAATACGGCGATCCAGATGATCCTGCAATGTGGCGATACATTAAAACCTATTCGCCATTTCATAATTTAGATCCAAACAAAGATTACCCTAAGGTGTTCTTTACCACGTCGACCAAGGATGATCGGGTTCACCCTGGGCATGCTCGTAAAATGGTCGCGCGGATGCAGGATTTAAATAAAGATGTTTATTACTTTGAGAATATGGAAGGTGGTCATGCAGGCGCCGCAGACAACAGTCAACGCGCAAAGATGTATGCACTAGTCTATAGTTACTTGTGGCAACAACTTAAGTAACCTCAATTGCTAAAACCTCATCCAAATTTGGGATGAGGTTTTACTTTAACTAAACGACTTTTATTTTCGATCTAGTTGGCGCTGTTTTTTAAAATCAGACTCAGCCTTCCATTGCGGCCAATCGCGGCTATTTGCCAGCTTAGCTGCAATATCAACGATTAATTCGATGTCTTGCTTTACTCCGCCAAGCGACCACTGTGGTGAATAATCATCGGCTTCTTTATGGTATTTGTGAGTAATATACTCAGGATCAGTATCGCCCAAACTCATGAACAACAAACTGGGAACCCCTTGTTTAGCCAGTGAAAAGTGATCTGAGCGGAAAAACAAGCCATTTTGAGGGCGCGGATCCATTTTAACGACTCGCTGCTGTTTCGCCGCCGCCTCACTAAGATAATCTTCAAGCTCGGACATGTTTTTACCATATTGCAAAATATAACCGACGCCATCAAGTGCATTCATGCCATCAATATTTAACAAGCCAACAATATTTTTCATTGGCACCACCTCACCATTAGCAAATAATTCCGAGCCAATCATCCCTGTTTCTTCGGCGGTAAAATTGACAAATAAAATGGAGCGTTCAAATGGCACTTTTTGATGCATTACACTTAAAATTCGCGCAATTTCAACCGTACCAGCAGTCCCTGTCGCATTATCAATCGCACCATTATAAATCTTTGGACCTGTTGGAGTTTGTTTAGTACCAAAATGATCCCAGTGAGCGCTGACCACAATGTATTCATCAGGATACTTACTGCCCGTTAATTGAGCCACCACATTATTAGATTCGGCGTGTGAAATTTCACTGTTTAAGATGAGGTTTGCTTTAAGCTGTAATGATTGCGGTTTAAAATCAGCCGCGAGTGC
>JABSRS010000093.1:0-3337 GCA_013214885.1 Gammaproteobacteria bacterium | reverse complement strand
AACTCAAGACCTGCGGCTTTAAATAGCTGAGTACCGGCATCAATATGGAGCCAACCCATAATTGGTAACTGGCTGGTGTTATTATTGTCGTCAATTAAGGTGTATTTGCTGCCAGTGTTCGAGCTTTCTACCACACTCCATGGATAAGCCGCTGGTGCAGTTTGGTGCACAATTAAGACTGCTGCAGCCCCTTGCCTAGCGGCTTCTTCGTACTTATAGGTCCAACGGCCATAATACGTCATGGCATTGCCAGTAAATAGGCTGACATCTTGAGTCGCAAATCCAGGATCATTAACCAACATCACTAAGGTCTTGCCCTTAACATCAATCTGCTCATAATCATGCCATTGATATTCTGGCGCGTTAATTCCGTAGCCAACAAAAACAATGTCTGAATCCGATAAGTTAATTTTTGAGTTCATTTGCTGAGTACGCGCGGTAAAGTCAGATCCCGCGTTGAACGTTAGGTCGCCGACTTGTAATACCATCGATTGGTCTGGTGTCAACTTAGCCATTGCTACGGGTTGCAAGAAGCTGCCATCAACGGCTCCAGACAACCCGATTGCGCGATATTGCTCGGCCAAATAATCAATGGTTAGCTTTTCACCCGCGGTCAATGGTCCACGACCGCCAAATTTATCTGAGGCTAGTATTTTAATATGTTGATGAACGTTGGCGAGGTTAACGGGTTCAGGGGTAACAACAGCCGTATTGTCATTGTTTTATTCGGTGGTACACCCTAACAGGGTAAAAGCTGCGGCAAGGCAGCTCATTTGAAGTGTTTTTGTCGACATAACAGACCATGATGATTAAATTATGCCGATTAATATATACCCGTGAGCATTGGAAATACAGGAATTGATTACGGGTATAGACTTTATTGCAGCTGATTTATAGCGATGACTTACGACGAAGTCCTAACAAACCAAGGATTAATAAACTTATCCAAGCCATTGACCCGCCACCGCTACTCTCTTTTGGCGGTGCAACTGTTAATAAGGTGTTCTTAACTTTAGATAATGGATCAGCACTATCGATAGCATCATCAATAACAGTGACACTATAAATCGTCACCATGTCTTCATTGCCAGGGAGCATTTTATTTTTACAATCATTAGCAGTATAAGTAGCAGCCATTGGTACGTCCCAACATGTGGTTAAGCCAGCAATTTTATTAACCACCGCCATACCGTCGCCTATCACCTGACCAAACACGGTGAAGCCGCTGTTTTGCAGATCTAAATTAGCACTATTATCTTTTAAGTTAAAAAAACATTGATTAGTGGCACTGTCGGCTTGGTAAGGTAGTTTGGCCATCGCGATAGTGGCTGTAACATTTGACCATATCGGCTCATTGACCACCGCAGATTTACTGACTATTGCGCTGCATTTTTCACAAAATCAAACTGACCGTCATAAGTAAAGCCGCCACCCTGGACGATAAAGTCATTGAGGCTGCGATGAATAATAGTATCGTTATAGCTACCATCACTGACATAGGATAAAAAATTAACCACGGTTGCAGGGGTCGATTTATCATACAGGTTAACCTGAAAGCTCCCTTGGGACGTTTCAAACTCAACCACAGTGGCAAAGCTGGTAACAGGGACGAGCGCGATGACGGCTAGCGCGCCGATTGATAACAAAGGGGAAGGGATTTTCTTGAATAACTTACTAGGTATCATATAACTCGCTAAAATAATAATTGCCTAACAATATGATAATTAATCTTGTTAGGCAATTATTTATAGCTAGTAGCTGATTGAATTTTGTCGATTAAATTGAAGTTCTTACTAGGCGTAAATTAAATGTCACGGGTACTGCATAGCTAATATTGGTTAATTTAGCGATATCTCGTAATGTATCAATTCCCGCACTAAGCATATAGTCGCTAGCATTGATAACAACGGGCTTTAAGCTGTTGATCAGGATGGTGTCGTTATTTAACTTTGTTACTAAGACGTTAACCACAATATCCTTGCTAACACCGTTAAGTAATAAGCTAGCCTTTAGCGTATGCGTAACAGGATTTGATATGGTTAAGTTTTTGATTACATCAGCTCCCAGTTGAGCTTGTAGCGTCGCATTAGCATACTTATCAGCGATAAATAAATGCGTTAGCATCCGTTGATTACGAATTTCAATCCCCGTTTCCACTGAGCTTAAATCGATAGTTAATTGAAACTGTCGGTCATCAATGAGTTTCCCGCTTACTGTTTTAAAGTGATGCGCTTCCGCGATATTACTTTTTTTAATACTAACAAAATTTACTTGAGAATTTTTTGAATCAATCGTCCAATTAGCTTGGCTAACGGCACTAAAAGCTAGTAAACCGATTAAGAGTAATGATTTAAGCATTGTTTCACCTTGTATGTTGTATTGTTTAAAGTTGATCTTAATCAATTTCAAAATAATTACCAGCAATACTGGCTATTAGTTTAGTTTCAGCACTACAATATAAAGACAATAATAACGTTAACTTTTGGGTACTAATATGAAAAAAATAATATTGTGCATGACACTGGTCTTACTAATCACTGGTTGCATTAACCGCAGCCCTGACCAAAGCCCTAGTGAACTAACTAAGCAGCAGTTAATCGATAAGAATCAACGTTGCGCCAAGTTACAACAACAAATAAAGGATTTGGTAGGTAAGCCAGTGCGCAGAACAACTGCAAGAGAATATTACGAAAAAGAATGTTTACAATAGGGTCGATGTCGAGTTTAGGTAAAATACGGGCAATAAAATTTATTTTTTCCTGTATTAATATTCCAAGCGAGATGATGGCTGCCACTTTACTAGCAGCCACTTAATTAACAGGCAATGATCTTTTAGGTTAAATCATGATCCATAGCGTCATGTTCGACATGTTGCTGCCCTTCGGCGCCGTGCATCCAATCCACTAATTTATCAGCAAACAAATACACTACAATCCCAGCAACGAAGCCACTAATCGCTAAACCAGAGAATATCGCAAAGGCATTATTGATTTGTTCAGATCCTTCACCAATATACCCACCTATCACACCAGCAATTTTATTGGCCGCAGCGGTACACAGAAACCATGCGCCCATCAATAATGATAAAAACTTCACCGGAGCCAATTTAGACACTAACGATAAGCCAATTGGTGATAAACATAGCTCTCCAAACACTAAGAATAGATAAGTGAATATTAGCCACATTACACTGACTTTAACCGAGCTATCGCCACCCTGTACTAAGGTTGCACCAACCATAAATAGAAATGCGACGCCTAGAAAGATCAAACCAAAGGCAAACTTTTTCGGTGACGATGGCTCTTTACTGCCAAGCTTAGTCCACATCGCGGCAAAA
>JABSRS010000092.1 GCA_013214885.1 Gammaproteobacteria bacterium | reverse complement strand
GTGCTAAAGTTTTGCACAGTTTATTATTAGTAAGGAGAATTGCTTTATTTGATATAAAAAAGTCTAACAAAAATTGAATTCCGTTAGACTTAATTTTCTTTTTAATTTTCTTTTTTACTCTACTGTAACAGACTTAGCCAAGTTTCTTGGCTGATCGACATCGGTGCCTTTTATAATCGCAACGTAATACGACAACAACTGTAGTGGAATGGTATATAAAATTGGGGCGACTATTTCATCAATTGCTGGCACATCAATGACTCGCATAGTTTCATCGCTTTCAAACTTACTTTCAGCATCTGCAAATACATACAAAATACCGCCACGGGCGCGTACTTCTTCAACATTCGATTGCAACTTTTCCAATAGCTCATTATTAGGCGCAACCACAATGATCGGCATATCAGCATCAATCAATGCTAATGGCCCGTGCTTTAACTCACCAGCGGCATAAGCTTCGGCATGAATGTAAGAAATTTCTTTAAGCTTAAGTGCCCCTTCCATCGCAATTGGGTACTGATCGCCACGACCAAGAAATAGCGAGTGCTGCTTATCAGCAAATTCTGGAGCTAATGCTTCAATCGAAGCACTTAGTGCTAAGCTTTCTTCAAGCTTAGCTGGCAATGAATTAAGCGCTGCAACGATCGCTTGCTGCTTCTCACTGCTCATGCCACGCTTCTGACCAATCGCCAGCACCATCATTAATAAGCCAACTAACTGCGTAGTAAAAGCTTTGGTTGAGGCTACACCAATTTCAGTTCCAGCCTTAGTCATGAATGCTAAGTCTGATTCACGCACTAATGATGAACCGTCGACATTACATAACACCAATGATGACATGTAGCCAAGCTCTTGCGCTAAGCGCAGTGCCGCTAATGTATCTGCAGTTTCACCTGATTGTGAAATAGTAACCAACAAACTATTAGTATGAACAAAAGAACGACGGTATCTAAACTCAGAGGCTATTTCGACATTACATGAAATACCAGCCAAATCTTCTAACCAATAACGCGCGACCATTGCAGCATGATAGCTAGTACCACAAGCTATAATTTGAATATGCTCAACATCATCAAAAACTTTTGATGATCCGGCACCAAAAGTATCTTCAACAATGACGCCATCGACTAAACGTCCCGCTAATGTATTACGAACACTTTGTGGTTGCTCATGGATTTCTTTCAGCATGTAATGACGGTATTCGCCTTTACCTTGTGATTCAACTGAAATGTCAGTGGCTTTAGCTTCGCGTTCAACCGCGTTACCATCACTGTCTAAGACATTAACTTCAAAGCGAGTGATTTCGGCAACATCACCTTCTTCTAAATACATGAAGTTATGAGTCACTGGTAATAGTGCACGTAAATCTGATGCGATAAAGTTTTCACCAATACCAAGACCAATCACTAACGGGCTACCAGAGCGAGCGACAATCAAGCGCTCAGGATCATTACAATCCATGATCACTGTGCCGTATGCGCCACGGACCATTTTAGTGGTCACGCGCACAGCTTCTAATAAGCTAGCGGCTGTTTTATTATTTTCAGCAATCAGGTGAGCCAATACTTCAGTATCAGTATCTGAGGTAAAAACATAACCCTTGGCTTTTAATTCTTTACGTAGTTCATTGTGATTTTCAATAATACCGTTATGAACAATAATTAGGTCATTGTTAGATGCGTGGGGATGAGCATTTGCTTCAGTAACCCCACCGTGTGTTGCCCAACGAGTATGAGCAATCCCAGTGCCACCACTAACATTATAATCTTCAACTTTATTAACTAAGCTTTGCACTTTACCGACACTACGGACACGTTCAAACTGTCCAGGAGCAGATAACACTGCAAGTCCCGCCGAGTCATAGCCACGATATTCTAATCGCTGCAATCCTTGTAATAATATTTCGCTGATATCACGTTGCGCTACCGCGCCAACAATTCCGCACATTTTAAAATTCCTTGTTAATAGCTATGTAAGCTTATTTTTCTTAACTGGACGTACCCAGTTTTTGATATGTCGTTGCTTAACTCGGGTGATCACCAACTCATTGTCAGCGACTTCAGTGGTAATTGTGGCACCAGCACCAATTGTTGCACCAACACCGATTTTAACGGGGGCGACCAGCTGGGTATCTGAACCAATAAAGGCGTTGTCACCAATCTCTGTCAGGTGTTTATTAGCACCATCATAATTACAGGTGATAGTACCAGCACCAATATTAACGTTAGCACCAATAATAGAATCACCAAGATAAGCAAGGTGACCAGCTTTTGATCCTAGGCCAAGCTTAACTTTTTTCATCTCAACGAAGTTTCCAACATGAGAACCATCACTCATTTGACAACCTGGACGTAATCTTGCGAAAGGGCCAACCGAACAATCACTGCCGACAATCGAATCTTCGATCATCGAGTTAGGCTTTACCTGAGTATTGGCAGCAATTGTACAATTTTTAAGAATACAGTTAGCACCAATCACCACGTTATCACCCAAGGTAACTTTACCTTCGACGATTAAGTTAATATCGAGTTCAACATCTTGGCCAACAGTCAGCTCACCACGAATATCTATTCGAGTAGGATCTCGTAGTGTAGCCCCTGCAATCATCAACGCTTCTGCTTGTTGTAATTGATAGGCACGCTCGATCTGCGCTAGCTGTAATTTATTGTTGACCCCTTCAACTTCAACCGCTGATGCAGGATGCGCAGCAATGATTTTTTTACCTTGCTGATGTGCCATCGCGATAATATCAGTCAGGTAATATTCCTGTTGGGCATTATCGTTACTTAAATTAGCGAGCCAATGTTTTAAGTCAACCGAGTCAGCAATCAAAATTCCAGTATTGACTTCAACAATTGTTAACTGCTCAGCAGTAGCATCTTTTTGTTCAACAATACCGACCACGTCACCATTGTTGCGAACAATACGGCCATAGCCCGTTGGATCGGCTAATACCACGGTCAGCAAACCAATGCCGCCACTTGGCTGCACCGCAATTAATCGCTCAAGTGTTGCCGTACTGATTAATGGTACATCACCATAAAGAATTAACACCTTGCCACTGTCTGGTAGTGCTGGCATCGCTTGTGCCACAGCGTGGCCAGTACCTAATTGCTCGGCTTGTAGTACCCAACTGACATCACGATGAGCCAATGCTTGTTGCATTAAATCTCCACCGTGACCATAAACTAATTGGGTGCTGGCAACTGACAATCCAGCGGTGGCATCGATAACATGTTCAACCATTGGTTTTGCGGCAACTTTATGCAGAACTTTAGGCAGCGCAGAGCGCATCCGAGTACCCTTACCCGCTGCCAATATAACAAGATGTAATTCCATAGATATGTTGTTCAATTTTTTTGAGGAAGCTATATTGTAATCAATATCACCAGAAGTGTCGAGTAGGCTACCTAGCCTGATCCCAGCATTTTATTCAACAAAATCATCCGTTATGATTATTTGATTTTTATCTCGATCTGACCATTAGCGCGTTGATGGGCTTGAGCTGAAAAATCAGCTGCGGTTCTAACGTCAATTGCTATTCGATAGTTAATATCGATGCCATAATTGGCCTCAATTAATTGGGCATCAAATTTAAGCAGCAATTGCTCAATTAAATTACTCCATTGATAGTCACAACAGAAATTCAATTCCATGGTAACCACCTTAATTGCAGTTTGGGCTTCGGCTAATACCGCACTGACTGCCCCGCCATAGGCGCGTGCCATTCCGCCAGTGCCTAGCTTGGTGCCACCAAAATAGCGAGCAACCACCACAGTGATTTCACCAATGCCACTACCTTGTAAGACATTAAGCATTGGCCTACCAGCACAGCCGGATGGCTCACCGTCATCGGAATAACCAATTTCAACGGTATTTTCTGGGCGATTGGCGACATAAGCCCAGCAATTATGACTGGCATCGGGATGAAGTGCGCGGATCTGATTAATAAATGCCTTGGCTTGCTTTACGCCCTGAGTGGGTGAGATATAAGCAAGAAACTTACTGCGTTTAACTTCTGTCTGCACCATGAGTGGCGCAGACAGCACTTGATAGGGCGTTTGGTTCAAGGCTAGCTTAATCCAGCATCGCGAGTCATATTTTCAATATGCCCCTGATGAACAATAATATTATCTTCGATTCGAATACCACCAAAAGGTTTAAACTGTTCAACTTTTTGCCAATTAATGTATTGAGCATTATCAGTTGCCTTTAAATCTTCGAGCAAGCTATCGATGAAATATAACCCTGGCTCAATTGTCATCACCTGCCGCGCTTCAATCATTCGGGTACACCGTAAAAAAGGATGATCCGCTGGTGCAGTAATATGAGTACCACGCTCGTCACTCATGAATCCGCCCATGTCGTGGACTTGTAACCCCAAGAAATGACCGAGACCGTGCGGGAAAAAGGTACTGGTTATTTTCTTCGACACAATTTCAGCCGCGGGTAATTTAACAAAATCAAATTGTTCAAGCAATTCAGCAATCAAAGTATGCATCGCGATATGTAAGTCAACGTAGCTGACACCAGGCTTAATTGTTTCAATAATGGCCAATTCTTTTTGGTTAAGTGCAGCAATTAACTCGGCGAATTCATCATCTTTAAACGAATAAGTACGGGTAATGTCAGAAGCATAACCATGACAGCTAGCACCAGCGTCAATTAAGAACGAGTTAAACGTCGATGGCGCATCTTGTTCTAATACGGTGTAATGCAAAATTGAACCGTTTTCATTAAGTGCCACAATGTTGCCGTAAGGCACTTCATTTTCAGTATGCTTGGTCGCCTTGAGGTATTCCATTTGAATGTCGTATTCTGATTTTTCAGCCAAAAATGCTGCTTTAGCAGCTAGGTGGCCTTGCACCGCGACTTTGTTGGCCTGACGCAAACAATACATTTCATAATCAGTTTTATAGGCACGGTGATAATGGAAATATGAAATCACTTCTTCCGGATTTAACAAACCAATATTAAGCACCTCTGCCACATCAATGTGCTCACCAATGTAGGCTGCGCGTTCAATGGCATTGGGTAAATGCTCTGCAACCTGATCTGGTTTTTTCAAATACACGATGTCGAATTGGTCGGTCCAAAAGTCAACGGGTTCATCTGGCACCTTATGCCAAAAATCAACCGGACGATAAAACACCAACTTCGGTTTGTTAACCCCATCAATAATGACCCAACAATGTGGATTATTGGTGACCGGGACCCAAGCTTTAAAGTGTGGGTTAACCTTAAATGGATAATCCATATCATCAAGGAACTGACGATGCGCTTGTCCAGAGTGAATAATTAGTGTTTCAATATTTTCACGCGCCATAATAGTTTTAGCACGCGCATTAAGCTCACTAATATGCTGGGCAAAAAGCGTATTTAGTTGTTCCATCATCACTCCAGTATAATTGTTTTTTTGCATCATACCGTATGCGGCCCAAGATTAAAAAAATCTACTAAAAAAAGTCAGTTAAAAAAGCGATAAATCTGTAAAGTTAAATCGATTTGGCACAACTTAAGCATCGTCCCCTAAATATCTTAGATATTTAACTAGCCAACCATACACAACAAAACCAATTAAAAACAGCACATTACCAACGGAAAAACTTAAAACAAACACCCAGTTTAAACAATTGTTTAAACTAACTGTTGAAATTTAGCTCAACACAAGAGAGACTTGGTTGTTGCTGTAAAAAAGTAAAGACTAAATTTAGCCAAAGTCGGCCTATAAAATAGTACGTCGATTGATGTTATCGACGAGGGAAAATAATAATGATTTATGAATCAAGCACCCTCTCTGTAAGCTACATTAAAGATGGTATTGCAGAGTTAAAATTTGACGCAAAAGATGGTTCGGTTAACAAGTTTGACCAACAGACCCTTCAATCGTTTAAAGAAGCGGTTGAAGCTCTACAAGGTCTAACCGATCTAAAAGGTGTAGTAATGACCAGTGGTAAGTCAGCATTTATTGTTGGCGCAGATATCACAGAGTTCACCACCCACTTTGATGCACCCGCTGAGCAATTAAGCGAATGGTTGTCATCAATCAACGATACTTTTAACGGCTTTGAAGATTTAGACTGCCCTACTATCGCTGCCATTAACGGGTTTGCACTAGGCGGTGGTTGTGAAGCTACTCTACTAGCAGATTACCGTATCGCCGATACTACCGCTGTACTAGGCTTGCCTGAAACCAAACTAGGTATTATGCCTGGTTGGGGTGGTACAGTACGCTTACCTCGCTTAATCGGTTGTGATAACGCATTAATGTGGATCACTGGCGCAACGAATAATAAAGCAGACAAAGCACTTAAAGTCGGTGCCATTGATGCTGTAGTGGCTCCTGAAAAATTACGCGAATCAGCTATTGCGATGTTAGAAGATGCGATTGCTGGTAAGTTCGATTGGCAAGCACGCCGTGCTGAAAAGCAAGCGCCATTAACACTGTCGCCAATTGAAAACATGATGTCATTCTCAACCGCTAAAGGCATGGTTGCATCGAAAGCGGGTAAACACTACCCAGCACCGATGACCGCCCTTAAGTGTATTGAGAAAAGTGCGAGCATGACCCGCGCTAAAGCATTACTAATTGAAACCAAAGGTTTCGTTAAGCTAGCTAAGACTGATGTTGCTCGTTCACTAGTTGGTATTTTCTTAAATGACCAACTAATTAAAGCAAACTCTAAGAAAGCGGCTAAAACTGCATTAAAAGTTGAAACTGCTGCTGTACTTGGCGCTGGCATCATGGGTGGCGGTATCGCTTACCAATCAGCGAGCAAAGGCACGCCGATTGTGATGAAAGACATTAACCAAGCGGCATTAGATCTTGGTCTAAATGAAGCGTCTGGCATTCTAAACAAACAACTTAAGCGCAAGCGTATTGACGGTGCTAAGTTGGCTAAGACTCTTAACAGCATCACCGCTACTCTTAACTATGAGTCAGTTAAAGATGTTGATATCGTGGTTGAAGCTGTCGTTGAAAACCCTAAAATTAAAGGCATGGTATTAGCTGAAGTTGAAGGTTATGTTAGCGAAAACGCTATCGTTACTTCAAATACGTCAACTATCTCAATCAATGAACTGGCTAAGAATCTTAAGCGCCCTGAAAAATTCTGTGGCATGCACTTCTTTAACCCAGTACATAAGATGCCATTAGTTGAAATCATTCGTGGTGAAAACACCTCTGATGAAACTATCGCTACTGTTGTTGCTTACGCTGCTAAAATGGGTAAATCACCAATCGTTGTTAACGATTGTCCTGGTTTCTTCATTAACCGTGTTCTATTCCCATACTTTGGCGGTTTCGCTAAACTAATTAGCGATGGCGCAGATTTCGTCAAAGTTGATAAAGTGATGGAAAAAGAATTTGGCTGGCCAATGGGTCCTGCATTCCTACTTGATGTTGTTGGTATGGATACAGCTCACCACGCGCAAGATGTAATGGCTAAAGGTTTCCCAGACCGCATGGCTAAAGATGGCAAAGATTCTATCGATGCTATGTATGAAGCTGGTCGTTATGGTCAGAAGAACGACAAAGGTTTCTACAATCACTCTTTAGACAAGCGTGGCCGTGCTAAGAAAGATCCAGCACCAGAAGCTTACGAACTGTTGAAAGCAGTAAGTGCTGATACGACTGAATTCAGCAGCGACGAAATTATCGCTCGTACTATGATCCCAATGGTTATCGAAACAGTTCGCTGTTTAGAAGAAGGCATTATCGCAACCCCTGGCGAAGCTGATATCGGCTTAGTGTTTGGTCTTGGTTTCCCTCCTTTCCGTGGTGGCATATTCCAGTATATCGATACTATGGGTGTTGCAGCGTTTGTTGAACTAGCTGATAGCTATGCTCACCTTGGTGCAATGTATAAAGTGACTGACGGTATGCGTGAAAAAGCTGCTGCTAGCGCAACCTACTACAACGCTTAACGGCAATTGGAGATTAATATTATGAAAGAAGTTGTCGTAATCGATTGTATTCGTACCCCAATGGGTCGCTCTAAAAATGGCGTGTTCCGCAATGTTCGCGCTGAAGAATTATCAGCTCACCTGATGAAAGGTTTGATGGATCGTAACCCTAAGGTTGATCCAGAAGAAATCGAAGATGTCATTTGGGGTTGTGTGCAACAAACTCTAGAGCAAGGTTTTAACATTGCTCGTAACGCTTCGCTACTTGCTGGCCTACCAAAAAGCATTGGCGGTTCAACCGTAAACCGTCTTTGTGGTTCATCAATGCAAGCATTACATGATGCGACTCGCGCGATTCAAGTTGGAGATGGCGACATCTTCATCGTTGGTGGTGTTGAGCACATGGGTCACGTACCGATGAACCACGGGGTAGATTTCCACCCTGGTATGGCTAAGAAAATTGCATCGGCTGCTGGCATGATGGGTTTAACCGCTGAAATGCTTGGTCGGATGCACGGCATTACTCGTGAGCAACAAGACGAGTTTGGTGCCCGTTCACACCGCCTTGCACATGCTGCAACGGTTGAAGGTCGTTTCAAGTCAGAAATCCTGCCTATTATGGGTCACGATGCTGACGGTCGCTTAATTCTAGTTGAAGATGATGAAGTTATTCGCCCAGAAACAACTGCTGAAGGCTTAAGCAAGCTACGCCCTGCTTTCGACCCTGCCAACGGTACAGTTACTGCTGGTACTTCATCAGCACTTTCTGATGGCGCATCTGCGATGCTAATCATGTCTGCTGAAAAAGCGGCTGAATTAGGACTTAAGCCACGCGCTAAAGTACGCTCAATGGCTGTTGCCGGTTGTGATCCATCACTAATGGGTTACGGTCCAGTTCCTGCCAGTAAAAAAGCATTGAAACGTGCCGGTATCACGATGGAAGATATCGATATTGTTGAATTAAATGAAGCGTTTGCTGCACAGTCATTACCTTGTGCTAAAGATCTTGGTTTAATGGAAGGCTTTGACGAGCGTGTTAACCTTAACGGTGGCGCAATCGCTCTAGGTCACCCCCTAGGTTGTTCTGGTACGCGTATATCAACCTCACTAATCAATATCATGGAAGCTAAAGATGCTAAATTAGGTCTGGCTACTATGTGTATCGGTTTAGGTCAGGGTATCGCAACAGTATTCGAACGGATTAAGTAATTTGTTTATTTAATTACCGTTCGTTTTGAACATAAAAGCCGACGTAAGTCGGCTTTTTTTGTGGCGCAGTTTAAATTTTTACCACGCTAAGATTGAAATTTAAATTAGAGCGGTTAAAATTGATTTTTATATTTCTCGGTGGAAGATAGTGTGTCAGATTTAACAGCTCAGCATCAATTAGACGCAATCGGCATGCGATGCCCAGTACCAGTAATGATGATACGTAAGACAATTAGAGCGATAGAGAGCGGTGAAACATTACTGATTATTGCCGATGATCCATCAACTACCCGAGATATCCCGAGCTTTTGTCGTTTTATGGATCATGAGTTGATCAGCGCCGAAGTTGAATCAGCGCCTTATCGCTATATCATTAAGAAAGGGTAATTCTTTTCCTTCACTCTGCTAGTAGTGATGCTATTTGTTGCTTAACCTTGTCACGCGAGGTGCCTGTATCAAAGAAGGTTCTGGTGCGGCCTTGTTTATCTAATAGATAAATATAGGTACTGTGCGAGAATATCTTGGTTTTATCCTCGGCTTTATTGACCCCGTCTTTGCTAAATTTCTTTTTGCGATATTCAGTGCTAACCTCTAAGTCAGCAACCGAGGCGCGACGTAATTTAAAAGAGTCAGCAACAATATCAACTTCCTGTTGCGTCCCAGTAAGACCCACAATGCTCTGATCAAAATAAATTAAATACTTATCGAGATGCTCAATCGTATCGTACTTCGGATCAACACTAACAAATAACACCTGAACCTGTGATTTTTGCTCACCAAGGTTACGCATTAGCGCGGTTAAATAGCCTAAAGTAACAGGACAAACATCAGGACAATGCAAGTCCCATGCTGTCTTTAAACCCGCAAGCGGCGCGCGGTGGAATTCTGAAAGTTGGGAGAAAGCAGAAGAACTCGTGGATGCATGTAATCCGCGTTTCCCAGAGTTAGCACGAGTTAAACAGGGAAGCAAGTATTTAACGCCTTTGAATAAACCTTACCCCCAATGCGACAATCTGCAAGGCGATGATGA
>JABSRS010000091.1 GCA_013214885.1 Gammaproteobacteria bacterium | reverse complement strand
TAAGTGATGATAGTGAACTGGCTCAAAAAGCTTTTGGTAGTGCAACAACCAATGACAAGCTATGGCTCGACGGTGTCCTTAGTCGTAAAAAGCAAATTGTGCCACCACTGCAAAAAGTATTCGCTTAAACTGCACTAACAGACTGCCTAAAAAGGCTGCCGCCGGCACATAAACCATTGAAATTGCTGGCATTTTTAAAGCAAGCTTGAGCTGCGTGTTCTTACACGGATGTAAGTTATTAGGACAATGCAGGAGCAATTGTCGAGATGCTGCACCAGAGCCCCGAACGAAGGCAGAACCGTAATGCCTGTGGCATTACGAAGTCCACCGAAGTAGTGATGGGTTTACGGCGACTTGCTGCTCGAGTGGCAACAGTTTACTCATACATAGCCTTATAAAAGTGCGTTGGTATTACATATACCAACGCATTTTTTATTACAACGACATTAAGAACGATACAACTGCTGCTCGATCTTCCTTGCTAAGTTCTTTATATTGCTGCTGACTCGCTAGCGCTTCACCACCATGCCATAAAATAGCCTCCTCGAGCGTTGCTGCTCGACCATCATGTAACCAGCCAGCACCAGGATTAACTGTTCTCGTTAGCCCTATGCCCCACAGTGGCCGGGTTTTCCATTCATTACCACTAGCTAAGAAATCACGACGACCATCAGCCAAGCCTTCTCCCATATCATGCAACAACATATCGGTAAAAGGATAAATAGTTTGTTGCTCTAACGCAGCAATGGCATCAAGTCCGCCTATTTTAATATTAGTTGGCGTAGTGAAAGATGGCGTATGGCAACCAGTACAGTTAAGTTGTTCAAATAACCAAGCCCCCTGACGAACCTCACTATCACCGATTTTACGTCTTGCTGGCACCGCTAAGGTTTCAACATAAAATGTTACATCATCAGAAAATTGGGCGCTAGCTTCTGGCGCGCCATCACTGCCACTACCAGTATCTTGCCAGTTAGTCCGAGCTAAATAATCGTCATGCAAAGGCGTTCTGGCGACGCTCTCTTGAGTAAACATTGGATTTGTTACTCCCATATCACCGCGTAAAGCACCAAGCGATTGCTGTCGTACGGTCGGGGTATTAGCTTTCCAACCAAAACGACCAATACTGACTGGATTAGGATCATTGGCCATAGCTTTAATTTTATCAAATACGTAATTAGCACGCCCTGAAATACCATCTTTATTACTATCGTCAGGATCTGCTAAAGCCAATATATCTTGCTCAGCAATAGCCTCCAACAAGCCTAAACCAAAAACTGGCATGCCATTACGCGCGCCAAATTTAACATCATCTTGAAATAATCGACTGTTGTTGTTGCCCTGATTAAATACTTCATTGGGTGCATCATAAGGGTTTCTTACTTCAAAGATCGGTTTTTTCAGCGTGACGATTTCACCACCTTCAAGCGTAAAATCACTATACTGGTAACTGAGATACACATCGGCTTGACCAATTGACGGATTACTAGTCCAGTCATGACGCGCCTGTAATACACCACGATGAAATAGCTGATCACTAAAGCCAGGTACGGCAATAGGAGCACAATAGTTATTTTCGGCGGTTTGTTTGTCACATTGCTGTGACGATGGCTCAATTGAGATCCGTAAGAAAATACCGGCAGCATGAGTTAGCAAAACTGGGGCAGCACCTTTTGCTACGACAACAGTGCTAGGTCGACCATCTCTCTGGTGGCAAGCATTGCAATTAACATTATTAAATACTGGCCCTAAGCCGTCCATATCTGGATGCTGGACGTTGGGCGCTGAAGTGAATGAAAGTTCAAAATCAGCATCACCAGCAAGGTGTTGCTCTAATTGCGAAGACGTCAAGTTTAAAGCTGGTGTCGAAAAACCATGACCAGAATTTGATGTTTCATGCGTTGTGGTTGCTCCACCAAGTTCAATGACATCGGTGTACTGAGGATATGTTTTTTGTTGCAGTGGTTTTGTTGCGTCATTACAGCCAACCAAGGCCAATACCGTTGTGGCACATAATGCGTAACTAATTATTTTTTTTATCATTACTATTGCTCGTAATTTATAACTCAAAAAGCCACGATTATTATCGTGGCAGTGAGTAAAGAAAAGCTAGACTAACTTATTTTCCTGACCATTTCTTTAACAATGCAACGGCGTCAATTTCTAAGCTCTTTTCTAATTTAGCTAAAGAATCAATCGCAGTTTGAATGCGTACGCGACCATCAGCGTCAGCAATTGCTTGTCTAAATGGTAGGTTAGTAGTACCAGGGATTGCTTTAATATCGGCAATAGATTGCACAATCTCTGCCTTAATACGATCCGCTAATACTTTATCCCCTGCGGCAACAAAGTCATAGATCCCAGGTTGATCTGCTTCACCAGTAAATTCACCATTGTAAACGTTTAACACGCCAGTAATGTTGTTGGCGAAATCTTCAAGCGAGTTCCAGCTGTATTGCGACTCAACCTTTGAAGTATCAATGCTACCAATATCAGCACCAAATGGATCAGCAATTTTACCAGTACCTACTTCATTAATAATACCAACCATGCCAGTAATAAGTTCTTCAATTACAGCAAGATTTGAACCATAAATCGCGTTATTAGCAGTTTTGAAAGACTCTTGATATGGAGTAACACCATCAATACCAACAAGCCAAGCATCTTCTAGTTGCTGAGTGTAACCTTTGAAAATCTCAGCAGTAGCCAGTAAATAGGTACTTTGAGCATCGGTAAGTTCAGCAATATCTTTTTCATTATCAGTTAAACCATCACCAAATAATAAATATTCCATGGTGTGATAACCTTGAACATCGGTGTTCATTGCTTTAACCGCTGTTGCATTGATTAGTCCAGGAGTTGCTAATACAACGTTAAGATCGGCAGTAGCTAGTGGCCACGAATCAAGTGCTGGATCAATGCCCATTGCATCGATAGGTCCAAAGATATGTGACTCACCTTGTTCCCATGGTGCACGAGCCGCTATCCAAGCTTCTTGTGCCGCGACTAAGTTAGCTTGAGTTGGAGTATTAACCAACGTTTGAGCGGCTTGGTGTAACGCTTCAGCTTTATCGTTTAATATCGTATAACCAGCAACAATAACATCGTTGCTTAAGTTTGTGATCATTGCCGATGGTGCAAAATCAAAGGTTGTTGGCTCAACTTTTTCCGGTGTTTTGTTGCTAGAGCCGCCGCAAGCAGCTAAACCTAATGCAACCGCTACTGATAATAGCGAAATTTTAATTTGTTGTTTCATGTTACATACCTGTATTAATTAAAGAGAAAAGTAATAGCCCAAGCCCATCTCAAATGAGGTGGTATTTGGAATTGTCGTCATTGCTGTTTGTTGCTGACCAACTTGTGCTTTAAACACTAAGTTTTTTGTCGGCATATAGTTAATGCCAACTGCGAATTCAGTTTTTTCAAAACGTTGGCTAATAAAAGGACTGTCGACTTTACTCAACGGATTCGAGTAATCGACACTAGTGAAAACACTTAACGGTTGCTTAAGGTTGACTAAGGATGAGATGTCATATCCTGCTTCAACGAACATCGCCTCAGCTTGGCTACCAAGTTGTGCAAAGTTACCGACTTTAAGCCCTGGAGTTTGACGATTAGCCGCCGTAATGGCATTAGAGTCTTGTAAATCACCCAACAAATATTGGGCCCGTACGGTTAATTTATCGCCGCGATAAACCCCATGTAGATCCAAGATACTTAGCTGACCATCTACATTCATTTGATTGGTTTTATGGCGATTGCCACTGGTGTTGCTGACGTAATAGCTAAAACCAATAGCTGAGCCTTGTTTAATATCACCGTAATCGAGTCGAACAACTAAGGCTAAATCATCAGCATTAGCGGTTTCAAAACGTTTCTGGCTTGCGCCATTGACCCAATTATACGTTCTAAAGTATTCAGAGTTGAGTCCTGTCACCACTTGGGCTTGATAGTGAAAATCAGCTATTTGACCAAACGCCGCAATACCGGTCTCATGCCACACACCTGGGATCATATTATTTAAGCTACTATGACGAGTCACCGTGAAATACTGATGAGGCTTGTGCAGCGAGGTGGTCATGCCAACAGGTACATAAATATGACCCATTTTTAGGCCGAACTGCTTTGAGTGTTGGTAGGTAACTTCTAGCTTTTCGACAATAACTTCGCCACCGGCCTCTAGCTCAGTTTCAAACTCACCAAACTCTTCAAAACCGTCATACTCTAGCGTAATCCCAGTACCACCATGTTCAAATTCAACTTCAAACTCAATCGACCATTTAGGATCAAATTGATAACCAAACTCCGCGACTAAACGCTCAACATCAACTGAGGCTCGACGGGTAGGATTGACATCTTGAGTATTTTGAAACACTTCGCGGCTGGCGTAATTAACACTGCCATAAGAGGAAAATGAGAATTTATTTTCTAATAATTCGTTTGAAGGGGCTTGCACAGTCAGACCAGCCAACTGTTGTTTTAACTTTGATATTTCTATCGCTTGTTGATCGATTCTTTCACTGACAGTTGCAGCACTTAGCGGTAAAGCAAAGCCACCTAACAACGTTATTATTAAAGGGGTTTTTAACCTCATGTTACGTCCTTGAGCAATTCCAAATAAATTTCACGGTGAATATATCACCAACCATTCTCACAATCAATAATGAGAACGGTTTTTGTTTAGATTACTAGTCGTAATTTGTTTTAAAACATTAAAATGAGATAACAGAGCACCCAGCACTTTACATTAATTATTTGATCTTATTGTGCTAAGAATAATTGACGAGAACAAGGCGATTTAATGAGCAGTAGCTAGCTATTGAGATTGAAATCAATGCCGTAGTCGTCGATTTCAACAGGCACAAATAGTCAGTTATTAAATACAAATGCTAATTTCAGCAGAATAATCAGCATTGAATCGAGAGAGAGAAAGAGCCCAAACTCGTTGGGCAATTGACAAGCGACTAATCATGCCACTGTAATAAAGGATGGCTGACCACAAAATAACTGTTTAACAATGATTGCTTGGTGTTGTAGCCTAGTGGATTAGAATCAAGTTGGACTACTTTTGCACCTGCACATTGCGCGATACATTGTCCCGCTGCGGTATCCCACTCCATCGTTGGGCCAAGGCGTGGATAAATATCTGCCAAGCCTTGAGCTACCAAACATAATTTAAGCGAACTACCTGTTGGCACAACTTCTACTTGTTCAAACTGCTGATTAAAGCCAGCCATTTCTTCGCTGGGGTGAGAGCGACTCCCAACCACGCGAACAGGTAGTGTTGGCTTGAAATCTGCGACATCAAGCTTTTCTGCACTGTTATTACCTTGGATAAACCAAGTACCTTGTTCAATATTAGCAAAGTACAGTTTTTCTAGATCAGGGGCAAATACCACAGCCATTACGGGTTGATGATCGACTATCAATGCGATATTAACGGTAAACTCGCCGTTTTGTTTAATAAACTCTTTGGTGCCATCGAGTGGGTCAACTAGCCAGTATTGCTGCCATTGTTGGCGTGTTTGCCAAGCAATGGCGGTTGATTCTTCCGATAACACAGGAATGTCAGGCGTTAGCTTTTTAAGCCCCGCCATAATGACATCATGAGCAGCTAAATCCGCTTGCGTTAGCGGGCTATCATCCTTTTTAGTCCAGGTCTGAGTTGATCCTTGACGATAAAACGTCATGATTGCATCACCGGCTTCGCGCGCGATCTCTACAATGCCCTGCTGCCATGCTAAATTCATTGAATATGTCCTTGCTGCGTTAAGTAATCGATAATGGTTGCTACCGATTGCTCAATTGTCTGTTGATCGGTGTTAATAATAATCTCAGGATTAACCGGTGCTTGATAGTCAGATGAGATACCCGTGAAGTTTTTAATTTCACCCGCCCGCGCTTTAACATATAGCCCTTTGGGATCTCGTTGTTCACAGGTTGCCAAAGGCGTATCAACAAAAACCTCAATAAAGTCACCGCCACTAAGTAAATCACGAACGGCTTGACGTTCACTTTGAAATGGCGAGATAAATGCACTAAGCACGATTAAGCCAGCATCGACCATAAGTTTACCAACCTCACCGACACGGCGAATGTTTTCAACGCGATCGGCATCACTAAACCCCAAGTCAGTACACAAACCATGACGCACATTGTCACCGTCGAGCAAATAAGTATGGTGGCCCTGAGCAAACAAAGCTGCCTCAAGAGCTCCAGCAACGGTTGATTTACCCGAGCCACTCAGCCCCGTAAACCATAATAAACACGGACGCTGTTTTTTTTGTTCGCCACGTTGATTTTTATTTATTTGGTGTTGATGCCACACGACATTCGGGTCAATAATTTTCGTTTCATTAGTCATTAAAAAGCTACTTTTACAAAAGGAAACACTAACGGGATCATAATAATAACCACCGTCGAATAGACAATTGATAATGGAATACCAATACTTAGGTAATCTCTAAATCGATAATTACCAGCACTATAAACCATTAAATTAGTTTGATAGCCATAGGGTGAAATAAAACTAGCACTAGCACCAAATATAACCGCCATAATAAATGGCCGCGGATCGACCTGATAAGTCATGGCCAAACTATAAGCAATTGGAAATGACAGTGCAGCAGCTGCATTATTGGTGATTAATTCTGTTAACAATAGCGTAAATAAATACACAGCAATAAAAGCACCTAGTATTCCCCAGCCGTAAAATAGACTTAACAAGCCCTCACCCAGTATTTGAGCAACCCCACTATCAACCATAATATTTGCTAAGCCAAGAGCGGCACCTACAATGGCCACCAACTCAAAGGGAAAACGCCGTTTCAGCTCTTCGAGGCTAATCACCCCAGTCAATAGATAACCGATTAGCAAGACCAATAATCCTTTGGTCAGTGGCACAACACCAACTAACGATAAGACTAAGGTGACCAAAAAGCCCAGCACCACACCTCGGGACTGTTTGGGATCTAACCGAGCACTAACACTTGATTCACTGACCATCACAAACTCACGATAAATTTCGCTATTTTGGTGAAACTTCTTGCCAGGTACTAAGATCAACGTGTCGCCAGCGCGTAATTTTATCTGACCAAAGCCACCGCTTAATTTGTCATGACCACGACGAATTGCCACCACAGCAGCATCAAATCGCTGCCTAAAGGCACTTTCTTTAAGGGTTTTACCATTAATTTTCGATGAGTGGCTAATAATAACTTCGACCAGTGCTTGCCCTTTAAGGTGTGATTTAGCAAACCATTCAAGGCCTTCCATTTCTTGTAGAATATGTAAACTCTGGGTATCACCCGCAAACATCAAGCGATCGCCAGCTTGCAGTATTTCTTTAGGCCCAACGGGTTTAATCAGCTGACCGTCGCGCTCAATTTCGACTAAATAAAGCTGTTGTAATGCCCGTAATCGATTGTCTTCGACATTTTCCCCGCCATTACAGAGTCAGTACTTACTACTGCCTCAAGCAGGTATGGTAATTCAGAATCCACTTGTGAGCAGCGATCGGGCAATCGAGAGCCAAAGATAATAATAACGAAAAGGCCAGACCCAACAACCATTAAACCAATCAGACTAAAATCGAAAAAACCAATCGGTTCAAGACCTGCATCGACCACAAAACTATTAACAATTAAGTTAGTCGAGGTGCCAATGAGGGTTAATGTGCCCCCTAAAATGGCGGCATAAGACAGGGGCAATAATAATTTGGAAGCAGAGTGGTATTGGTTACGCTTGAGTACCCCAATTAATGAAGCAACCACTGCCGTATTATTAGTAATGGATGACAAAAAGGCGGTCGACAAGCCAAGCTTGGCAATAACTAACGGGAAATTTTGATGATTAAGATGCTTGCCTATCGACTGCAAAATGTCAGTTTTTTCTACCGCGACCGCTGCCAGCAATAATAAAATAAGGGTTAATAAAGAAGAATTGGTAAAATTAGCCATCATCTGCTCAAGGCTAATCCAGTCGAGCAAATAACTAGAGCCGATGGCAGCAGTAAATAAGATCGCTGGGCGTATTTTGTTAGTAATTAACAACACGACCAGCGAGGTCAGCATTATGGCAACACCAGCTGACTGAGATAACACTTTACTTCCCCTTTAACGCACTAATATCTAGTGCTTGCCAATGAGGAAAATGCTTACGAACCAGGGTGTTAAACTCGAGTTCAAATTCACTAAATTCACTACTTTCGCTATTTTGTGCATCACTAGTTTGATAAATCATCCCAGCCGCAACGGTGACGTTAGTTAAGCGATCAATGAGGATAAAACCACCGGTATCACGCACATCATCGTAATAATCAAAAGTCAGTTTTTCGGCAAAGTTTAGTTCAACATTAGCCACTTCATTAAGCTGCAGCTCATCACACGATTCTTCAGCTAAGGTATTAACATTAATTCGATGCTCAATAGCACCAATCACGACCTGAGTCTTTTTACTGGCAATTTTTAGGTCATATTGACGATTTTCAACCAACGGTTTTTCGTCCATCCACACCAATTTGGCCTTTGCGCCGGTACTAACATGAGGTAAAACACCCGTTGCTAATAAATCACCACGACTAACATCAATTTCATCTTCTAGTGTCACGGTAATAGCTTGGCCTGCAGAGGCCGATTCGAGTTCACCTTCAAAGGTAACAATCGATTTGATCTTACTCGTTTTACCCGACGGTAAAGCAGTAACGACATCGCCTTTATTCAGAGTGCCTGCCGCTAATGTGCCGCAGAAACCTCTAAAATCTAAATTAGGACGGTTAACATACTGAACGGGTAAACGGGCACCTGCAGTATAAACCGTGTTATCGAGCTTAACGTTTTCAAGAATATTAAGCAGCGGCAAGCCTTGGTACCAAGGCATCTGAGTACTGGCATTAACAACGTTATCGCCCTTTAATGCCGAAAGCGGCACAAATTCGATATGGCGTTGACCTAATTTTTTTACAAAACTCAAATAATCTTCACGAATATCGTTATATGTTTGCTCGCTAAAATCGACTAAATCCATTTTATTAATCGCAACGACAAAGTTTTTAATCCCTAACAGCGATGCAATAAAACTATGACGACGGGTTTGAACCTGAACTCCGTAACGGGCATCAATTAAGATAACCGCTAGGTCACAAGTGGAAGCTCCAGTTGCCATGTTTCGGGTGTATTGCTCATGCCCAGGAGTATCAGCAATAATAAACTTGCGCTTGTCGGTTGAGAAGTAGCGATAGGCAACATCAATAGTTATCCCTTGTTCACGCTCAGCTTGTAAGCCATCAACCAACAACGCTAAATCAATGTCGTCACCAGTGGTGCCCACTTTTTTGCTGTCTTTTTTAATCGCCGCTAACTGATCTTCATAAATCTGCGCGCTATCGTGGAGCAAGCGACCAATTAGGGTACTTTTACCATCGTCAACACTGCCACAGGTTAATAAACGTAACATGCTTTTGTGTTGCTGCTTGTCGAGATAGGCTTCAACGCCCATTTCACTAATTTCTTGTTCAATTATTGTGTTCATCGCAAATTCCTAAAAATAACCCTGACGCTTCTTCATTTCCATCGAACCCGATGAATCGCTGTCGATCACTCGCCCTTCTCGTTCAGACGAGCGCGCCAATAACATTTCTTCGATAATTTCAGGCAAGCTAGCTGCTGTTGATTCAACAGCTCCCGTTAATGGATAGCAGCCTAATGTTCTAAAACGAACCATCTTGTGCTCAACCTTTTCGCCGTCTTCAATTGGCATCCGATCATCATCAACCATGATCAACACACCATTGCGTTCAACAACAGGACGTTTTTCGGCAAGATAAAGTGGCACGATATCGATGTTTTCTTGGTAGATGTACTGCCAAATATCAAGTTCAGTCCAATTTGATAATGGGAAAACCCGAATACTTTCGCCTTTATTGACCTGACCATTGTAGGTATGCCACAGCTCAGGACGCTGGTTCTTTGGATCCCAACGATGCAATTTATCGCGGAATGAATAAATGCGCTCTTTGGCACGAGACTTTTCTTCGTCACGGCGAGCACCACCAAAGGCGGCATCAAAACCATATTTGTTAAGAGCCTGCTTTAGACCTTCGGTTTTCATGATGTCGGTATGCTTAGCACTGCCATGAGAGAACGGTCCTATACCCATGTCAACACCATCTTGGTTGATATGGACCAACAGTTCAAAACCGTGTTTTTTGGCTTGCTGATCACGAAACTCGATCATTTCGCCAAACTTCCACGTGGTATCAACATGCAATAACGGAAAAGGGATTTTGCCAGGCGCGAAGGCTTTACGGGCTAAATGCAACATTACAGCACTGTCTT
>JABSRS010000090.1 GCA_013214885.1 Gammaproteobacteria bacterium | reverse complement strand
CTGTTGCTGCTCAGCACCGCTTAAGCCAGCTAGCATTTGCTGCTCTTGTTGTTGTACCAAAGGCACAATCTCCTGATATTGTGCCTGTCCCTTTTTGGTTAGCGTCACCTCATTGGCGCGCCTGTCTTGCTGATCGGTCTCTTGATTGAGCCAATTTTCTTGTTTTAACTTCGCGATAGCGCGACTCACCTGCATCTTATCTAATCGCGTAAATTGCATAATCTCTTTGGCACAAATATTTTTATGCTGCGCTACCGTGGCTAAAACCCGCCATTCGTACCGGGTTAATCCATACTGCTTACGATAAATCTGAGCAATATACTCACTCATTTGCTGGGCAACAATAGAAAATTGATAAGGAAAAAACTCCGCTAACTCTAGTGTCATTTTTGGGACAGGCATAAATTCCCCTAGTTTTGGGACAGGCATAAGTTTCAGTATTATACGCGCAATTGACAATAGTAACAAATGATACTAATATTTAACTATTAGTATCAACTGTTACTACATTTGGAGGGCTAAATGATCAATATTAAACAGATGCACCATGTGGCTTATCGTTGTAATGACGCTAAAGAAACCACACTGTGGTATAAAGAAATGCTTAACATGGAATTGTTGGTGGCAATTTCGGAAGATAAAGTCCCATCGACTAAAGCACCTGATCCATACATGCATATCTTTCTCGATGCTGGCGCAGGCAATATTCTGGCATTTTTTGAACTACCAAATAGCCCTAAAATGGGACGCGATCCAAATACTCCAGATTGGGTCCAACATATTGCGTTTTTGTTGGAAGATCGTGACACTCTACTCGCTGCAAAAGCAGAATTAGAAGCCAAAGGGCTTGATGTTTTAGGAGTGACGAGTCATGGTATTATCCATTCAATTTATTTCTTTGATCCCAATGGCCACCGGTTAGAATTAACCTATGCCAGTGGAACTAAAGAACAAATGGCTGAACTTAAGCGCGTAGCTCCAGCGATGATTGACGAATGGTCTATCACCAAGAAAGCACCACAGCATGCAGCCTGGTTGCATCAAGATGAATTTAACAAATAAAAGGTAAAGCAGATGTCTTTATTAAATAATACCCATAATCCAGAGTTAAAAAGTTGGGTCGAGTCAGCCAATATCGAAGATTGTGACTTTCCAATCCAAAACCTGCCATTTGCAATTTTCCGTCGTGCTAATTCAAGTGAAAAATTTCGCGGTGGCGTTGCTATCGGCGATCAAATTGTCGATCTTGCAGCTCTCTCTAAGATGGAACAGGCACAAAACTGTGACGGTTTTTCTGATCAAGTTGTGGGACAGGCATTAATTTCGTGTAGCCAGACCACACTAAATGATTTCATGGCGATGCCTGCTAGTACCTGGTCTGCCTTACGTGCAGCTTTATCAAAGGCGTTAGCTAAAGGCTCTGATTCAGCTTCAGCAATTGAGCAATGTTTGGTTTATCAGAATGAAGTTGAGTTCGATTTGCCTTGTCGTATTGGCGATTACACTGATTTTTATACTTCAATTCATCATGCGACAACGGTTGGCGCATTGTTTAGACCTGATAACCCATTGCTACCTAACTATAAGTGGCTACCTATTGGTTATCATGGTCGCTCGTCTTCAATTGGTGTGTCCGGTCAGCAATTTCATCGTCCGCAAGGGCAAACAAAAGCACCTGATGCCGATAAGCCAAGTTTAGGTCCATGTAAACGTCTTGATTACGAAATGGAAGTTGGAATTTACATCGGTAATGGTAATGCAATGGGCGATAAAATAGATATTGATGATGTCGATGATCACATCTTTGGTATGTGTTTGTTTAATGATTTGTCAGCTCGCGATATTCAAGGTTGGGAGTATCAGCCTTTGGGTCCGTTTCTCGCTAAGAATTTTGCGTCGACCGTTTCTCCTTGGATCATTACGAACGAAGCATTAGCACCGTTCAGGCTGGCCTGGAACAGGGATCAAGCTGATCCTCAACCATTGGACTACTTGTCGAGTGATCGTAATAGTGATCTTGGTTCTTATGATGTTCAACTAGAGGTATTTTTAGAAACAAGCAAGATGCGCGAGTCCGCTCAAGCACCTCAAAAGTTAACTCAATCAAGCTTCCGCCACAGTTATTGGACCGTGGGGCAAATGATGGCTCATCATACGGTTAATGGTTGTAACTTGGTTGCTGGTGACTTCTTTGGTAGTGGAACGCAATCTGGCCCTGAGCAGGGGGAGGCTGGTTCGATGCTTGAGTTATCAGATGGCGGTAAGCGCGAAATCAAATTAGACAATGGTGAAGTACGTACTTTCTTAGCCGATGGCGACAACATCATTATGCGCGGTCATTGTCAAAAAGATGGAGTGACTCGCATCGGTTTTGGTGAGGTCTCGGCATTAGTGTTGCCCGCCAAAGGATAATTCATTCTTTAAAGTAAAGTGAAAACAGGCATAAAATAAAATCCTATTGGAGTAATCCAATAGGATTTTTATGTTCAGGACGAACGGTATGTCACGGTGCCATGGATGGCAAGGAGTGACGATGTTCAGGATGAACTGTATGTCGCGGTGACAAGGATGTCATGGAGCGACGATGAGCTTATCGTGGGGTGGTTGTTTTGAAAAACATTGTGGTAGTACAGAAATTAGCTAACCAACGCCCTTGTACCATTCATGTCCGTGGGCATGGGCACATCGTAGTAGAGTTTGTTTGCTACCCGCAAAGCTGCCATATTGCCTTCGGAAATTACGAATAGTCTCTAGCCAATCGTCAAGTTCAATGGCCATTTTAGAAAAAATATCTGGTAAATTATTATCCTCCACACCTTGTTTGCTTTTAACGATACAGCGGCTGCTCCAGTCAACCAGCGCTAGATATTCTCCTATGATTAGTGGGATCTCACTTGATAGATATTGAGTTGATAATGGCAAGAGAGTAGAAGGCTGCTGACAAATATTTATATCGCTATACGATGATTTTCTTTGACTAAATTTTTGATGCGATCTGTATTGGACGAGCCTCTCTTGTATCGAAGTAAAATCACTCGTTTCTAATGAGTCAGCGATGTGGGCTCTTATCGGGTTTAAATCAACATAAGCCATACAACTTAACAACGCGATATCATCAAGTAACGCTTGCGACTTGAATCTTCCTTCCCAAAATTTACCAGTGCATTGGTCTTCTTTATTTGCCGCTCTAGCAATATATTCATTTAAGCACTTCATAAACCAAGATATATCGTAAAGTCTTGTTCGCCAGATTGAGATTATCTTTGTCACAGCCTTAGATTGTGCCGCTGATAACTTATCGCCTAGTTTGTAGTTGTCGACTAACGGGTTTCCCTTAAATAATTGATACCAGCGTGAGACAATCTCATCGTCAGACCATTTTATTGCTCTAGCGGTATCCACGTGAATGACTAAATGGTAGTGATTGCTCATGATGGCGTATGCTGCAATATCTATTGAAAAAACTGTTGATAAAAACTTAATTCTTTTCAATAACCATTTACGTCGATGGTCGTAGTTTTTGCCACTGTAAAAATCTTCACCACACAAATAGCAACGTCTGACACAACGATTGATGACATGGTAAAAAGGCGTTGCACTGAGATCTATTTGTGAATTTCTTGCCCGAGCCATAACATTAGTCCTAACGAATAAAGACGGCAATAAGTGTAGATCACAAATTGAAAATTTCCAGTATTTAACGAAATTAATTAATATCGATTTTATTGCCTGTCCCAAATTTCTGCCTGTCCCAAAATTAATCATCGATGAAAT
This sequence comes from Gammaproteobacteria bacterium, assembly GCA_013214885.1. GTDB lineage: Bacteria > Pseudomonadota > Gammaproteobacteria > Enterobacterales > Psychrobiaceae > Psychrobium. The sequence continues at coordinate 6,590 of JABSRS010000090.1, read as the reverse complement.
ATGAGCTTGGACAATACTTTACTTAGGTGGGGGAGGTATAATTCTCGAAATTGAGAATGGTGGGTGGTTTGGTGAAGTTTTTTGATCTTAAGGTTATATCGGCAATTGAGCGGTTATTTTTGCTAAGAACGGTTGGCATTGTTATTCAGTTAGTGACGGTGTTGGCGGTGTATTTTGTGATGTCGCTACAAATTGCGCTGCAGCCGCTGTTATTCATTATTTTGATTGAGATTGTTTTTCATGTCTTGAGTGTGTTGATTCTGAGGCAGCGCAATACGGGCCAGGGGGCTATTTTCGTTCAAGTGCTGGCTGATGTGATCTTTTTGACCGTGTTAATGTCATTTAGTGGTGGTGCCACCAACGCATTCGTTTCGCTGTTATTAATGCCAATTGTTATTGCCGCCGTGAGTTTGCCGACGCGTTTATTGTTAATTACTTCGTTGGTGGCTGTCCTTGCCTATAGTGGGTTACTACTTGAAATGCCAACACATACCTTGCATGAAATGGACATGAATAATCACTTCATTGGGATGTGGGCTAACTTTTTGTTATCGGTGGTTGTGGTGACATTTGTTGTTGGGGCGATGGCTAAAGTAATTACTAACCGTGAACGGATGTTAGCTTTGCAGCGTGAGGAGCAGCTTAGAAGTGAGCAGTTACTAGCACTGGGCGTAGCATCGGCTCAGGTTACTCATCAGCTAGCGACTCCGTTAAGTAATTTGCAGTTGTTGTTCGATGAGTTAATCGAAGATTATCCTGATCATGCTGCTATCCAAGCCATGAGAAAACCGCTGACTCAATGTGCGGATCAGTTGGGTTATTTTAGGACGTTAGCGAGTTCGATTCGGGAAAATCACAAAGAAATACTAACCGTTGATGATCTTTTAGGGTTAATTAAAGATAGTGTCAACTTACAATTCCCCGAGTGTCATTTCGAGCTAATATTACCCAATAATACTGATAATACTGATAATACTGATAATACTGATAATACTGATAATACTGATAATACTGATAATCCAGATGATAGTTTGATCGCGGAACAACTCGAATCGGATGCGATGTTGTTGCCTGCCTTGTTAAATTTAATTCAAAATGGCATCAAGTCTAATCAGCTAAATAGGACCAATAAATTAACGCTGAGTGTGTTTGCCAGAGATAAAATTCTTGATTTAGAAATACGAGATTTTGGACTTGGCATTAAGCAGCATCAGGATATTTTAGGCGAAAAATTAGTAAAAAGTGATAGTGGTTTAGGCATGGCAATCTTGTTATCTAACAGTACGTTCGAGAGGTTAGGAGGAAGTTTAAAGCTCTCTAATCATCCAATCCAAGGTGCAATCGCTCATGTTACTCTACCGCTCGTTTAAGTGATAAAAAATATGAAACTGTTAATTATTGAAGACGATAAACCATTTGCAGCCACTCTTGCTAGGCGATTTACCAAGCAAGGATTTGACTGCAGCCAAGCGCATCAGGTGTGTGACGTGTTACACCTGTGCCATCAGATAAAACCCAGCCATATTTTGCTTGATATGAAACTTGCGATGGAGAGCGGTTTAACATTAATAAAGCCCATTAGAGCAGCACTGCCATCAGCTCGTCTCGTCTTATTGACAGGCTATGCTAGTATTACCACTGCGGTGGAGGCGATGAGGCTAGGTGCGGATGATTACTTGGCTAAACCTGCCGATACCCAGATGATTTTAAATGCATTATTAGGGGAGCATGGCAATCAACCAGTTGATCAATCAATTGAAGTTGAAACGATGTCGACAGAGCGAGTGGAGTGGGAGCATATTCAGCAAGTGCTACATAGTAATGAGGGTAATGTGTCGGCTACTGCGCGCCAATTGGGTATGCATCGTCGTACATTGCAGCGCAAGTTACAAAAAAAGCCAGTATTGAAGTAATACTGGCTTTGGTGGCTTGATATTAAAATTGATAATCGACGGCGAGATAAATATTTCGGCCCATGCCATTGATCCGATCACCAACCGCAATATCACTACCTTTGGCGCGGTTGACTCCTGCGAGGTGATCGCTGTACTGCTTATTTAGTAGGTTATTAACCCCTGCTCGAATAACCAAGCCTGAGCTAACAAAATAATCAGCCTGCCAATCAATTAATGCATAGCCACCAGTCGCAGTTTCAGTATTTAGCTGTGATACTTTATTTTGTTTGGCGTATGCATGTAATGACAGGTTGGTCTGCCAATTATCGCGCTGATAATAGATGTTAACGCGGCTGTTGAGGGGGCTCATTCGATATAAATCGTCATTGATATCATCTCGGGTACCGCGAACATAGCTGGCAACTCCAGAAAGTTTTACTTGTTGAGTTAATCGATAATCCCAGTTTAAATCCATGCCGTATATTGTTGCGTCAATATTGCTAAATTGCAGCGGGTTTTCACTGCCCATCCTGTTGGCCACCATGTTTACTTGCATATCGCTGGTTGGCGTTCCTTGGATGTAGTCATTAATCTTTTGATAAAAAATTCGAGGTGCAATACTGAATCCATCGTCGGTATAGCTTAGGCCTAAGTCCGCTTGATACGCAGTCTCTGGCGATAAATTGACATTCCCGACATACGTTTTACCATCGGCTAATCCGCCTGTCGCTTGCATTGGTAGCCACAGGTAACGCTCTTGATAACTCGCTGTCCGTTGTTTGACTCCTAGCCCGTAGTTTATGGTTAAGGCATTCGAAAGTTCAATTTGAGAGTTTAATGCTAAGTCGAACGTAGTATCACTGACGCTTTTATCTTGCTGATTAAACTTAGTTTGGAGGGCCTTGACGGCTGGCATCATCATCGCCATTGAACTTGATACATTATTGGCATCGGCTCGGTTTTGTTTTATCCGTAATCCGATTGAGTATGATTGATTGCCATATTGAGTAGAGTCATATTGAGGGGACCATTGCACAAATACCGAATCACGTTGGTCTTTAACATCATTAAAATTGAGTACTTCAAACATCATGTTGTTTGGGTTGGTGATGGTCGAGTCATGATCGGCATTAAATCCTTCAATTCCTATTTGCCAATCATCATTGCTCAGCATTACTTTGTAATCAACGGTAGTTGCTATTGCGGTGTTGTAGCGATGCATTTTATTCATCATATTGATTCGCTGACTAAAATTATCCATACCATGCGTTGCATCTTGATAGCCTAACTGCCAATCGACAGTCCACTTAGAGCCCTGCCAGCTACCATCGACATTGAAACGATCTGATTTAATATAGTCGATATCCATCGGTAGAGCAGGGGTGCCAGAATTCTTGGTGGTTGAATGGTGCCAAGTGCTGCCAATTTCAAAATTGTTACCCTCAAAGCGAATATCAATTCCAGACTGTTGCTTATCATATTGAGTCGACTTGATGGTATTGCCCAGAGCATCTTCGTAATCGTCACCTTGTTGATCGCTAAAATAAGCTAACATGGCGATATCGTTTGCTGCAATATTGATGTCGCCAGCAAAGGTTGATGCCTGGTTGATGCTGTTATAACTCGTTGCAAAGTCACCACTTAATTCAAATTCGCTACTTGGCATCGCTCGTTTTAATTTTACTTCAACGGCTCCGCCAATACTGTCCATTCCACTGGTGACAGGCGCAATACCGCGATAGACCGATACCGACTCAACCATGATTGGATTGATATAGGTTAATGGTGCGTCCATCGCGTTAGGTCCTGCACTGATAATTTGATGGCCACTAATGCTTTTTGCGACTCGGTCACCATACATCCCTCGATATTGAGCAATCCCAGTAATTGGACCATTCTTATTAATGTTTGCGCCAGGCACTGTTTTAAGCCAGTCGGCGACATCTGGCATGACCAAATTTCCCTCAGCCAGCGCGGTTTCAGAATAGATCAGTTTAGGCGCGGTGATTGTAATTATCTCAATCCCAGAATTGGCTGATTCTTCAGCGAGAGTAACTTGGCTATTGAGAGCAATGAAAGACGAGATAGCAATGGAGAGAGGACTTAGTTTCATGAGGTTTCCAATGATGAATGCTTTGATGCCGCATTGTGATCCACTCTTAAAAGAGAAACAAAGGAAGAACGTCGAAGTGCGACATTATGTCGCAGGCTGTGCTACACAAAAACCTAGATTAAAATATTTAATTGATTTACATCAGTTTAAGTTTGGAAATTGGCGGGAGAATTTATGCCTGTCCCAAATTAGAGTGTTGAGATAATTTGTGCCTGTCCCAAGATTGGGGAAGAAATTTGGGGGGATTTTTAATTTGTATTATGGGAAGTAGTAACAGAATGGAGCGACTTAGGAGGCTCGAACTCCTGACCTGAACCTTGGCAAGGTTCCGCTCTACCAGCTGAGCTAAAGTCGCACTTTTAAAACATCTTCTAGTAAACTAGAAGTTATCGTCTCAACAACACTTGGTGTTCGTTGCCTCATCCGATGCAGCGCATTCTAATGATTTATGGCTGCTAGTCAACAATGTTTTTTATCTTTTTGTTTCACTTGGACAAATATCAGCCGAAAAGACTATCTTTAACACAATATGACTCAATTTTGCGCTAATTTAACTGTCTGACGCTTGTACAGATTTAGCCGCCGCCACTAAATAACTTACCATTGAGGAAATAGTTAAGGCCGTTGCGATATATAACAGTCCAAAACCAATATTAATCACCGTTTCGTTATAACGCGATAACAGCGCAATAAGCGATAACATTTGAGCAGCGGTTTTAATTTTGCCCCAAACTGACACAGCAACAGTATCGCGCAAGCCTAACTCAGCCATCCACTCGCGCAATGCACTTATAATGATTTCACGTCCAATCATTATTACCGCTGGAACCGTGACCCAAATATTTTGATAATCCTGTGTAATCATCAGTAAGGCACACGCAACCATGACTTTATCGGCTACGGGATCTAAGAAGGCACCAAACTTAGTCGTTTGATTTAAACGTCGTGCTAGGTAACCATCTAAAATATCAGTACCTGCGGCAAACCAAAAAATGAAGGCGGCGACTAAATAGTTGTGTTCAATCGGTAAATAGAAAGATGTCATGAAAACTGGAATTAAAAGAACTCGCAGTAAGGTGAGCATGTTTGGGACTGTTAAGGGCATTGTCATCACATATAGAAGAATTTTCTATATGTTGCCCCAAAGCCAGATTTATTACAATTGCAATGTGAGCAATTTTATCAAATAACCAGAAACAATTTATGGATTTTAGTTAAGGTTGTCAAAAATCAGTTGCGCCAGTGCTTTGCTAATCCCTGGCACTTTAGCAATTTCGTCACAGCTGGCTTTTTTTAGTTCAATTAAGCCACCCATATACTTAATCAACGCTTGGCGCTTTTTAGGGCCAACTCCTGCGATGCTTTCTAAGGTGGAGGTCTTTTTAACTTTAGCCCTGCGAGCCCGATGACCCGTGATCGCAAACCGGTGCGACTCATCTCGAATATGTTGGATCAAGTGCAAAGCAGGTGCATCATTGGCTAATGAGATAATTTCACGACTGCCACCTTTGATTAATGTTTCAAGCCCAGCCTTACGACCCTCCCCTTTCGCCACGCCAACTATTAACGGAACTTTGGGCAATATATCGTCATATTGGGCCATGACCTCCTCGGCCTGAGTTAATTGCCCTTTGCCACCATCAATAAACAGCACATCGGGAATAACATTGGGATCAGTTGCTTTGGAGAAACGCCTTGTTAGCACTTGCTTCATCGCGGCATAGTCGTCACCGCCAGTAATGCCTTCGATATTAAACAACCGATACTGGGCTTTAGCGGGCCCCTCACGGTCAAACACCACGCATGATGCAACGGTTTGTTGCCCAGAGGTATGTGATATATCAAAGCATTCCATCCGTAAAATCTTAGTATCAAGATCCAACACTTGCTCAAGTGCACTGAGGCGTTGCAATATCGTGCCCTTTTGAGCCAATTTACTTTCTAGGCCTATTTGAGCATTACGGTTAGCCATTTCGACCAATTTTGCTCGCTCACCACGGGTATTATGGTGAAGTGTTATATTGTATCCAGCTTGCTGCGATAGTACTTGTTCAATAATTGTTTGATCTAACGAGTCACAGTTGTGCAATATTTGGCGAGGTATTTGGCGTCCAGCTGAACTATTAAGATAAAACTGCATCACAAAGGCTAAATACAGCTCATTAGCGTCGGTACCTTTGGGGGTTTTAGGATAATAACTCCGACTACCCAACACTTTACCATTACGAATAAATAGCACATGAAAACAGGCAATACCGTGTTGATAACTGAAACCGATAATATCAACATCACTTTGATCTGAATTAATCCATTGCTGTTCTTGTACTTTTCTTAATGCCGTTAACTGATCACGAAAGCGTGCTGCTTTCTCAAATTCCAAATTAGCACTAGCACGTTCCATATTAGCCACAACTTGGCCCAATACCTGTTGGCTATCACCCGATAAGAACATCACCGCTAGCTTGACTTCATTTTGATATTCACTATCACTGACCTTGTTAACACAAGGGGCAAGACAACGTTGCAGTTGATACTGCAAACAAGGCCGCGTGCGATTGCGGTAGTAACTGTCTTCACATTGG
>JABSRS010000089.1 GCA_013214885.1 Gammaproteobacteria bacterium | reverse complement strand
CGGCAACAGGCATCGCCTGTTTTGGTTTTGGCAGCTGGGATCACAGTTCTGAATATGAAGCAACGGTGTGGGATTATCGCACTCAAAAGCTGATTGGCAAGGTCAGCAGTATCGCCGATGGTACCTCGTATATGCCAGCGGTGGTCATTCCTATTCCGTTAATCGCACCCGTACAAGCTGATGCCTGCAAAGGCATGGCATCGCAACTTAAGAATTTTTTTAGCACGTCGGTCAAGTAATGTAGCAGTGTAGAGGAATTAACTATGAAATATACCCCATATTTACCATGGCTATGTCTGGCGGTCGGCGTAGTCGCCAGCACATCATGCTCGATCAATCCAGCCACTGGATCTCCTGATTTGGTGTTAATGACGCAAAGCAGTGAAATAGAGATGGGCAAAGAGATGCATCAGAAATTGCTTAAGACCGTGCCCATCTATCCCGATAAGAAACTTGCCGCCTATATTGATAGCATCGGACAAAAAGTCGCGAGTAACAGTCATCGACCCGATATTAAATATCATTTCACCATTATTGATCGCGCCGATATTAATGCCTTCGCGCTGCCTGGTGGCTACATTTATATTAATCGAGGATTGCTGGCATATCTTGACTCCGAGGCACAATTAGCGGCGGTGTTAGCGCATGAGATTGGCCACGTCACCGCCCGCCACGTGGTGCGTCAGGACACCGCCCGTAAGGGGGCCAATATCCTCTCTATATTCTCAGTTTTTGCCACCGCCAATGCGCAAGTTGGCGATGTTACAAACCTGTGGAGCACTGCAGCGGTTAAGGGCTATGGTCGCGAAATGGAACTAGAAGCAGACGGTCTTGGAGCGCAGTACCTCTTTAATAGTGGCTATGATCCCCATGCGATGGTTGAAACAATAAGCCTACTTAAAGATCAAGAACGGTTTGCCCGTTATCGCGCCAAGAATGAAGGAAAAAAAAACCGCAGTTACCATGGCGTTTTTTCCTCACATCCGCGTAATGACGTTCGATTAAAAAAAGTCATTGCACAGGCGGGTACATTTTCCGACCAACACAGTAAAACCACCAATCAACAACAGTATCGTGAGCATATTGAAGGCATGGTATATGGCGTCAACTATGAAGCGACCATGGCCAAGGTAACCGTTGAAAAGAATCGTTATAGCCATAAAAACTTAGGTTTTACCTTACTTTTTCCAGAGCCGTGGTTGCCACACAATAGTCGCAGTTCCATCACGTTCAGCCCCGAGGATAAGTCAGCACGATTAACGCTAGAGGTCGCACGCCATCAACAAAACCATTCACCGAGTCAGTATTTACGCAGGGTGGCCGACGTTACGATGCTAAGGCGTGCCGAAAACTTCAGCCAATATGGTTTGATTGGTCATACTGGCATAGTGCCAGCGACGGCAGATAAGAGTGCGCAACGTATCGCCGTGTTGTTTCAAGGCTCTCGTGCCTATCTATTTACTGGCACTGTTCTTCATGGCGACCATGATATTGACTATGACAAATTATTTCTAAAGACTATTCATAGTTTTAAGCCGCAACGTACTAAGGCACGCAAGACCAAGTCGAAAAAAGTTCATTATGTGATGGCCAATGAGCGTACTCGTATCGATGCCTTAGCAAAACAGTTAAATATTGGCGCGTATGCCGCGCAACAAATAAGGTTAATTAATGGATTGTACCCAGGAAGAGAGCCCAAGCCAGGGCAATGGATAAAGATAGTTAAATAACTTGAGCCTAACCTAAATTTAACTTATTTATTATTAATTAGTTTAATCGGATAAATCTGGCCCAGTATTACAAAATCAATACTGGGCTCAAAAGGTTTGGTCATGCTTACAGCTTTGCACCAATGCCCAATTAACGAGGTGCGAGACTCCTAAAGTGCTAGATGATCTATTTTTTGCCATTGGCCATTGATGTATTTTATTTCATAAAATGGCCAGTAGTTATTATCAACTCTCAAGGCTATTACCTGCGCATTATTTTGAAAATCTAACGTTTTAATTAATACTGAAGATTGGTGCTCTTTCCCTTTGACCGCCTTGACAAAATCATCGGTGGTATTGATTGGTTGACCGTCGACTTCGACAATGCGGCGCATTGCATAGACCCCATAACGTGTTGCAGGAGACCCATAACTATAACTCGCTACATATACACCTTCATCGCCAACGTTACCTTGCTGCTGAGCCGCACGATGTGGTGAGTGAAGGTACAAGCCAGACCAATAAAAAACTTGCTCTATATCTTGGCCATTTAACAAAGAGGTAGTTAATTTCTGAGAATGAACTTTCCCTTCACTAAAATAGGTTACCGTTACCTCAGGTGATTGGGTTAATAATTCTACCTGCCTAAAATCAGAGACTGGAATGTCATTAATGGCTAATAAAATATCACCGCGTTTAAAAATCGCTGCACTATTTGAACTTTTAGCGACATTGTATACGGCGAGTAACTTGTCGGTATGGGGATTTTGTTGTGCTAACTTATTCAACCACTGATCTGGTAATCCCATTTTCAATGCATCAACAGGGGCAATTTTCTTTAAATTTAAGTCAATAGAATAAATGAGTTTTTGTCCCTCATTCAATAGCATTAACTCTTCAATATACTCAGCAGAGATTCCAGTTAAGGTTGTTTTAACATTATTTCCTTCACGTTCTTCAAACATGGTCCATAACGCAATCACTTCATTGGCTTGATTAACTAAAATTCCATCGATTGAACGATTAGGGTTAACGAGAGTAATTACATCGATATTTTTTTCAATAAACTGCGGCACATTAAACTGGGTAAGCCAAAGCTCATCAATAGTATCGACATTGGTCTGGCGATATTCGACCACACCATCAGAATTGAGACCTATCTGTCTTATCGGCTCTCCCGGTGTAATTGGCTTGTTACTCAAGGTTATTTCAGCAACCGCGATATCAGAAACCGCTGACGGTGGATACGAAATTAAAGATAAATTATGCAACGGATGGATGTATTCAACTTTGCCTTTAACGGCTACTCGATTATTAAATATCAATTTAACGTCCCCTAATGAGCTAAATACCACGCTTCGAGGCACGACAACCCATCCCTTTTCTCTGTCGACAATGACACCGGTGCCAGTTGCAGACTTCTTGCCACTTCGACCTTGAATCGAGTAAGGGCTGGTAAAGTTCACTGTAATCAAAGCATGCTCGGGTTTATTACTGGTGGTCATTGTAGCATCAGCGGTGCTGGCAGTAGTCTTAACCGCTGCTTTGGCTATCTGTGATGATTGATTACACGACCAATAACCTAAGTCGGTATTTTTCTGACAATAACTGTGTTCAAACCATGTTCTATTTATTTCCACTAACGCATAATCGCTAGTATTAGGATCATTGAGATTAAAATAGCGAAGGTGAACCTTGGTATCATCGACAATACGGCTTAGCTGCTGATCGAACTCCTCAACCGTATTAACGACGGCCCCATTAAATTGTGTGATAACACTGTGATGAGGTACTCCTGCTTGTTTAAAACTACCCGCTGAAACGGCAACATAAACACCTTTGATTGGTTTGTTAAAATGCCGCGCTTGTTGATAGGATAAGTTATGAAAGATTGCGCCATCAAACTTTAAATATGCCGAAGGCGTAATGGTATTTAAATCATCAACCCTTACCGAAACTGATAATGTTTCTCCGCGTCTTAATACTGACAAGTTAATACGGTTATTGACATGATAATTGATGCTAGTTTCAAGGGCCGAAAACTCGGCAATAGGTTGTTTGTTAATGGCTAATAATATATCACCAACCTCAAGAATACTTGCAGCCGAACTATCAGGAATAATAGATTTAACCACTAATAAGCCTAGTAGCTGTGGAAATTCATCGAGGTATGTTGTGGCTAAATCATCGCTCAGGCCGAGTCGTTTTAGTTCAGCATATGGCCTAGTATTGAAGGTTGTTTGGATGGTGCCACGCTGTATTTTTTCGTTAGCTTGAAGCTTTTTGAGCGCAATTTTTATTTTTTCTAACGGCACATAAAACGCGTTAGCTGATTTGGTTTGGCTGCCTGCGTTTAAAGCAACGACTTGCCCCTGAATGTTGATAACCGGCGAGCCTGATGAACCACCCGTTGAAGCCGTTGCGGCTTGGATGTAGGAAATATTAAAATCATTATACTTGCCACGACCGTACGATGGTGCAGCCCGATCAAGTCGTGAAATAGTGCCATCTAAAATAGATATTTTCTGGCCAGCGTCATTGCCAATAATACGAATTTGTTGGCCAACAACTGGATTACTATCACTGAGTTCAAATTGATGAGGTTTAAGATGTTTTATCTTGCTAGGCTGGTAACTATAGAAACCAAAATCATGTACAGGATCAATATATAAAGGGGTTAAATCAATTTCTTCATTATTAATTAATATTGCTTTAGCCGTTACCGGCCCAGGTGTCACAATATGGCGATTGGTTAAAATAATGCCTCTAGCAGCATCGACAATAAAGCCCGTGCCATAACCGCTGCTATTCCATTGACCATCGAAACTTACAGGTACGTCAATCTCAATACTGACGACACCACTCGATACTTGCTGAACGGTGTCATTCCAATTTTGTTTAGTCGTTATTGGTGAACAACTGGTTAGCATGATAAATGATAGCAATACTGCTGATAACACTAATATATGTGTGATGTTGGTGCGTTTAAAGAACATCCTTATTGACCTTATCCGTTGGATTATATCTACTAATTTTAATCTAGCGATTTTTAATTAATTTCATCATACGACATCATAAAGTGTTAGTCAAAGCGTTGGTGGCTTAAGTTGATGTATTTATTGGTAATTATAAAATTTATTGGCGAGCTTGGAGCCACATATAGCTACAACATCGCCAATATAATTGGGATTAGTTTAAGGCATAACCGCCTTCGAGGTGACCAATATTACTAAAGCCTAAGCGCGCTAGGGCCTGCGCCGCTTGTTGTGAGCGACTGCCGCTGCGACAAATAAAAATGATTTGCTGCGTTTTATCCTGCTGATGTCGTTGAGCGAATTGAACGAGGCGTGATATCGGCACATTTTGGTTAAATTCTTGACCGTGTGCTAAGGCATATTCATGCGCCTCACGAATATCGACCAATTGCACTGGCGAGTCTTGCGCCATCGCTGCCGCCAAGCTATCGCGATTGTGATGCTCAACCACATTTTTTCTACAGGACTCAACAAAGGCACCACACATGATTTCACGACCAACTTGATCGTTAATATTTTGGTCGAGTAAGGCTTTGTGATGACTAAATTGTGTCGGCTCGATCTCTTTACTTAACACCTGCGCTAACAAGTTATTACGTGCCATTTCGGCGCCAAAACTGGTGGCAAAATCATGGTGATAGTCATGACTCGGGCAAATCAGCGTCTCGGATCCCACTAGCTGATACAACGACTGCAGGCTAGAGTACATCGCAGGTGTGCTGCTGGTGGCAAAATTAGTGCGACCAAGGCTGCCCATTAAGACTAAATCACCACAAAATACATAATCGGCTTGGATTCTTTTACTAGCCTGCACATATTGGGTTAATAATAGGCTAATACTATCGTCAGTATGACCTGGGGTCGGCACCTTAACTAAGCGTTGCGCGCCGATATTAATATATTGATAATTTTCTCCGTCGATCGCCATCACTGGAGTATCGTCAGGCCAGCCAAGCTTATCGGTTTGCTGCCCCTTAAGTAATAGGTCGGCGAGTGCGACGCGACAAGAGACGTGATCGGCATGCCCGTGGGTATCGATTACCGCAATAAGTTGCAGCGACTGACAGGTCAGCAAGGTTTTTAGGCGTTGATCGAGTTGCGGCAAGGGATCTATTATCACCGCCGATTTGGTCGTGTGGTCGACATATAGCCAAGTGCAGCTTCCTCCCACCTTAAACTGTAACAGGCCACTGACCTCAGACTTGTTCGCAAGATCATCGCTGCCAAGGGTTAAACAACTATGATTTAGCGCTTGTGCACAATAAATAATTCGCTCACAGGCCAGATCAACTTTCTGCTGGGTCATCGCTGGACCAAATGACATTCTAATTGCCGATTCACTTTGCCATTGGCTTAGCCCCATCGCGTCCAGGACAAAGCTCCCAGTCACCTTAGAGCTACAGGCAGAGCCAGAACTTACTCGAATGTTTGCCGCATCAAATAAATCCATCATTTCTTTTGAACTCAATCCTGCAATCGAAAAATTAATGGTAGTGGCGACGCTATTTTCAAAGCCGTGGTTAAATACGATGCTAGGAAAAGCCTGCTTTAATGCGCCGACTAGTTGTTGACGAAATTTTTCGAGCTGAGCTGGCGGGGTAAATGAGTGCTCACTTTGACCCAGCAGCATCGCAAAAATCACATTGAGCGCCGCCATGCCCGGCAGGTTTTCGGTGCCAGAACGCAGGCCATTCTCTTGGCCACCTCCAGCAATAAAGGACGTGAATGGCGTATTTTCTTTGATGTAGACAAAGCCAATTCCTTTGGGGGCATAGAGCTTATGTCCGCTAAATACGGCATAGTCGATGGTGGTTTTTGCGAGTGCCAAATCGGTTTTCCCTAGTGCTTGGACACAATCGACCAACCAAAAAATATCGGAATTATTGGCTCGAATGGTTTTGTCTAACAAGCTAAGGTCCTGAAAAACGCCAGTTTCATTGTTCACTGCCATGGTGCAAATCATTAGCGCGTTGGGCGCTTCTTTGGCAATAAAGTCCAAATCTAGCTTACCGCTACTATCGACTGGTATGGCTTTAAGCTGGGCGTTAATGCCTAATATTTTATTCCAGTGTTTTAATGATTCTGGCACCGCTTTATGTTCGGTGGCACCGTATAATAAACAGTAATCCTTAGTGTTGTCGATGCGCGTTCTAACGTTACATAACGCTGAAAGAATAGCGGTCTGGATCCCTTCGGTGGCACCGCTAGTAAAAATAACTTCACCGTTTCCTGCGCCAAGCACCTGTGTTGCCCGTTGGCGCGTTTGCGTCATGATCGCCTTTGCTTGTAAGCCACTAATATGACTACTGCTTGGATTACCAAATAGCGTTTCCATGGCAAATGAAGCCGCCGCGGCCGCCTGTGGTAAAACAGGGGTGGTAGCATTAGCATCAAGGTAAATTTGCGATAAATGGTCCATAAAATTCTCTTCACAGGTGTAATTAACAGCTAGCACTGGGCGCGTTATTAATCGATTTATAATAGAGAGAAATTATTTCACATCAACAGGGGTACTTTGTTGCGTAATTAGCTAACAAATACTAGTTTTATGCAATATAATTCTAATATAACTAATAATATTGGAAAATAAATTCTTAACCATGGATTCATTCGATAAAAAAATTCTGCACCTGTTGCAACAAGATTGCACGATATCGGTCAGTAGCATTGCCGAACAAGTCGGTCTTTCAACGTCGCCTTGCTGGCGTCGCATTCAAGCGATGGAAAGTTCGGGAGTGATCAAGGGCCGCGTGGTCTTAGCCGATCCGAGTAAGCTCAATGTTGGCTTAACGGTATTTGTGATGATAAAAACCAGTCACCATAACCCGCAATGGTTAGCCACTTTTTCTGACATTGCCAACGACTTCACCGAAATCGTCGAGTTTTATCGCATGAGTGGTCAGGTCGATTATCTGCTCAAGGTGGTAGTGTCAGACATGAAGGCGTTCGATAATTTTTATAAGGCCTTAATAACCCGCGCCGATTTTTCCGATATTAGTTCGAGTTTTTCAATGGAAGAGATAAAATATACCACCGCCTTACCCTTGGATTACATATAGGGCTGTGCTTGTTTGACAAGTTCATACTCATGAGCCTAGTTGGCTGGTTAAAAAAAATTCTACAGTTAATACTTGCTCTTAATGCCTCTGACCTATATTTCAACTTAAGGAAAAAACTGTAATGAAAATTGTTGCCTTTGCTGGATCTAACCACTCTAAATCTATTAATCTACAACTGGTTAAGTATGCCAGTACTTTATTAACTAAAGTTGAAGTCGAAGTGCTTGATTTAAACGATTATGAATTACCGTTATATTCTCAAGACCGCGAGCAACAGCTTGGCCACCCGCAATTAGCCAAAGACTTTCTAGCAAAAATCGCTGGCAGTTGCGGTATTATTATTTCGTTTGCTGAGCATAATGGCTCGTATACGGTTGCATATAAGAATTTATTCGATTGGTGTTCGCGGATTGAGCCTAAAGTCTTTCAGAATAAGCCGATGGTGCTGTTATCTACTTCGCCTGGTTCTATGGGCGGGGCCAGTGTGTTAGCCGCCGCGGTTAGTTCGGCACCGTATTTTGATGGTGTGGTTAAAGCGAGTTTATCTATTCCAAGTTTCTATGATAATTTTAATTCAGAGCAACAACAGTTAACGCATGAGGAACTCAATGAGCAACTTAAAGATACGGTGAGTCACCTCAATCACGTTAAATCAACTTAACTCAACTTAACTGTGAAGCGCTAGCCAATCAGTCACTTGATGCCACAGAGCTTGTGATTTTCGACTGAAAAATTTCATGTGGCCAATTTCGGTTAAGCCGTGATCTTGTGGGATCAACGTTTTAACCGTCGCTGGCAGTTGGTCAAAAACGTTCAGCATATCTACGACATTTTTGTTATTGGCAATATCATCATCAATGGCGTTTAACCATAAGCTCGGTAATGTCAGCTGATCATAATAATGGGTGGTGATACTGCCACCAAATGCTGTTTTTACATAGCCTTGGCCATTACACCATTTACGCCATTGGCTAGCTACCGCTTTAGGTAAGGGTTGCCCCATGCCTAACAATTGTGACTTGGTATGTCCGAACACCATATTGCTCAGCGGAATAAACACATTCATAAAAAATTGGGCTTTAAGCCAATATGGCATGGCCATATTAGATAACTGCCCTGAAGAACTCGCGATGTTACACATCGAACTAAATTGATCAGCGTTTGGCATAAGGCCAATCAATTGACCGCCAGCACTGTGTCCAACCAGGTGATAGCTGGTGGCTGGGAAAAATTCTTTCAATGTATCAAGCGCGCCAGGCATGTCTATCTCACCCCAGCATTGTAATGATGCTTGACTATCGCTGACATTACCAATGAGTGACTCGCCAATTCCTCTGTTATCAAAGGTTAATACCCCGTAACCTTGCTGAGCCAAAAAACTGGCAAAACTAGCATAGAACTGTCGCTTGATCCCAGTCGCTGGACCCAGCAATATTGCCGCTTTAATATCATTATTTGGTTTAAATAATGTCGCGGCGAGTGTGTAGCCATCGCTACAAATTATTGATTGTGAAGTAATACTAAAGTTGTCCATCGTAGCTCATTGTTGTTGTTATAATGTGATGCATTGTTTCAGCTGGTCAGATCACTGTCAACTTTGTCATTTGAACGTTAATTATAGCGTCAAAAAAACACGCCAACTTTCGAGGGCGTGTTGATAGGATTTATTTTAGCAATGAGTGCTTATTGACGTTTGCCTTCAATATGAAGGGCTAACTCAATTTCACCAAAATTCATCTTAAAACCATAATCAGCCATCGCGATTGTTGTAGTACCGCTAAAGCCAACACGGTAGCCGCCCCATGGATCATCGCCTTCGCCAATTTTAACCGCGTCAATCACGATTGATTTTGTAACGCCGTGTAAAGTAAAGTCACCAACAATTGCTAGTTTACCGTCACCTGAATCGGTAATTTGAGTACTAATAAATTTAGCTGTTTTAAATTTACTAGTATCTAAGAAATCGTCTGAACGTAGGTGCTTATCACGTTCTGCGTGATTAGAGTCAACGCTGCTAGGATCAATGTTGACCGTGATTTTTGCCGCAGTCATGTTAGCTGGATCAAAAGAGAATTTTCCACTAAAGGTATTAAAACGGCCTGTTAGTGTACTAAACCCCATGTGACCGGCGGTAAAATTAATTGAAGCATGAGCTCCTTTAGTATCAATAACGTAATCTGCCGCTTGTACTGGTGCCATCAATCCACTGGTTAACAGTGCGCTAGCTAGTAATATTTTTTTCATTTTATGTCCTTGTTGGTAAATAGGTTTATGTAATTCGTTTATTCAATTAATGAGTTTTACTTAATCATCCGCTTTAACGTATCATCTTGGTCGATAAAGTGATGTTTTAGTGCCGCTATGCCGTGGAGTATCGAAAAAGCAACCAGTGCATAGGCTAGATACTGATGAATAACCCCTGCGATATCAGCTTGGTTAGCAAAGAGCTCTCCCAATGCTGGTACATCGATTATATTGAACACGGAGATCGGACGATCATCAGCTGTTGAGATTAAGTAACCACTGATCATTAAGACCAAAAGCATAATATAAATGACCAGATGTCCAATTTTTGTGACTAA
>JABSRS010000009.1 GCA_013214885.1 Gammaproteobacteria bacterium | reverse complement strand
ACCCTATCTGGACAATCCAAGGCAATTTGAGTGACCACCAACCCACCTAAAGACCAACCCAGCCAAACTGCAGGCTCAGGAATACTCGCTACAACCAGGGCCGACCATTGGGCTAAATCATCACTGGCCACACATTGATGACTAAAACCAAAACCAGGTAAATCGACGGTGTAAACACGATAATTTACTGCTAACCTTTTAACGACACGATGCCACACTCCCGCGTTCAGACCCCAACCGTGAATTAAAACGATTGCGGGCCCATCACCAACGACATCAACATGAAGTTTTGACCCGACCTGCGGTGGTAAATTTTCCATTTGCTACACTTATCTAATGACCGATAAAAAATACAGTTTACCATTAAGCTTACTAAAGAAAACCAATGACGCATTTGGCCATATTAGAAATAGTTTGCCTCATCGCTGTATTTTATGTCATCAACAAACGCCCTTCTTTAAAAACTATCTATGCGCAACTTGCCGCGCCGATTTACCTTACCCTGAATTTTTATGTCTCGGCTGCGCGACTGAATTACCCAATGAAACTAAGTTCTGTGGTCACTGCCTGACCACGTTAAATAGCCATTCACTGATTACTGCTTGCGATTATCAAACACCGATTAAAGAGCTTATCTCATCGCTAAAATATAAAAAAAACTACAGCGCCGCTGCCGAGCTTGCTTTGCACTTAAGTCACCGGGTCTGCCAGTACATTGACCTTGGATATATTGAGCAACCTCAATTACTCATTCCCGTGCCATTACACCGCTACCGCCAGATAAAGCGTGGGTTTAATCAAGCGGAGCTAATTGCACTTCACCTCGGGAGGCTATTAGGAATCCCCGTCGCCAACAATTGCACCAGAGTATTAGCAACACCTGCTCAATCTCACTTGAATAGTCAACAACGCCGTCATAATTTAGATCGAGCCTTTAAATTAAATTCACCAATACTCGCTAACAATATTGCGCTGATTGATGATGTTTATACGACGGGAGCAACGATGAGAGAACTGAGCCAAACCATCGAGCATTCACAAAAAATCACTATTCAATATTGGTGTATTGCCAGAACATTAATTTGATCAAATTCAATCTTCAATTACTATTCAAAGATAAATTATCTGTTGTTAAACGGCATTTAGCGGTAGAATAGTAGCTATCCCGACTAATTTAGTCGGAGTTATTATTGAACATTTGTAGTATAAGTTTAGAGGGTTGAAATGATTACAATTTCCGACACAGCACAAGTACATTTTGGTGAACTTCTTAGTAACCAACCTGAAAATACCGCCATTCGTGTATTCGTGGTTAACCCTGGTACGCCCAATGCCGAGTGTGGTGTTTCATACTGTCCGCCAGAAGCCCTAGAAGATACCGATAAAAAATTCGAGTATAACGGCTTTGCTGCGGTAGTTGACGCACAGAGCGTACCGTATTTAGATGAAGCTACCATCGATTACGTCACAGATAAGATGGGTTCGCAGCTTACGCTAAAAGCACCTAACGCCAAAATGCGTAAAGTTGATGACGATGCATCTTTAGTTGACCGCGTTGAGTATTTTATCCAATCAGATATTAATCCTAAACTAGCCAGTCATGGTGGTCAGGTTACTCTGATGGAAATTACTGATGACGGCATCGCAGTATTACAATTTGGTGGTGGCTGTAACGGTTGTTCTATGGTTGATGTAACGCTTAAAGAAGGCATTGAAAAAGAAATGCTTGAAATCTTTAGTGGTGAATTAACCGCAGTTAAAGACATGACAGAACACCAAGCTGGCGATCACTCGTACTACTAAATCGATCTGGTCGTGGCTGTGACCCAGCCACTGCATCGACTGAAAGCCACCACTTGTTGTGGCTTGTTTATGATCAATGGGAAATTGCTCGGTCAACACAGATTTCAATATAATCTGACAATAATTCCTTGCATTTCAAATCAATATGACCAATTATCTTGGCTCACAAATAATAAATCAACAATAGGGATTTAAATGAAAAATTATTTATTAGGATTAGTTGTCGTCAGTGCTTTTTTACTGGGTGGCTGTGCTTCCAATAAGGGAATGACCGAATTAACCCAAGTAACAGGCAACGCAGAACAAATTACCATCGTACGTGATACCGAAACTCGTGACTCGGTTCAACCAGTGCTAGAGCAATGGTTTGCTGATAACAATTATCAATATAATGTAGTGCAATCGATTGATGAGGCCAAGGATACAGATAACGTTTTTACTTACCGCGCTTGGTGGGGTTGGGACTTGGCACTATACATGTCAAAAGTTGAAATGAAGGTGACCAACAATAATGTTCCCGTTGGTATTGCAAAATTTGACGCCCTTCAATATGGTGGTTTTGGCAAATTTGGTAACGCTGAAACAAGACTAAAAATTATTATGGACGTGTTATTTTCAAAAATAACCGAGCAAGAAGCCAACACATTACTTGGCAAATAAAAGGCTATGTCCCATTAACTGTTGTGGGTACATAAATCATTGAAAGTGTTGGCATTTGATAAAGCAAGCTTGAGCAGCATGGATGCTGCGCCAGAGCTCCCATGGACGGGTTTACAGCGGCTTGCTGTTCAAGTGGCAACACTTTACTCAGACATAGCCAAATAAAAAGTAATACCCAGGGGTCTCAGATACCTGATACTCACTGGGTGACAATAGTTAGCCCAGCACGTCAATTAACACCCGTTGCCAATTTTTTCCCATCACTTTATCTATTTCAAGCGTAGTAAAACCAGACTTTTTTAACAAGTACTCAATTGAGCGCATTCGCTTAATATGGTTTAACTCGGGGATCACTATATGATTAACCTCGCGATCGAAACCTAGTACTCCTCGTTGCCCCATTTGCTGCCACCAACCGCCATAACCTGCCATCGCCACTTGATTGTTATTGCCCGCTGCTAGAATTGAGTTTTGTCCTCGTAACGGATAATCATTGGCTATAGCGACGGCATCAACACCTGCAATATTCTTAATATGACGTAAATGGTCAATCAAGTGCTCACTACGCGGCACTGACTCATTGGTTAACCACCAAGACATCATGAATACGCCAAACACCCCACCACTGTCAGCGATGCCTTTAATAATATGATCAGGACTACAACGAGCATTATTGACAATTGCTCGTGCTGCACCATGGGTCTGTACAATGGGGCCTTTAGCATGCAGGAGTGTTTGCTCGGCGGTAACAACATTACTGTGAGACAGGTCGATTAACATCCGTTTCTGCTCTAGTCGTTCGAGCAACTGGTGGCCTTTAACAGTAAGCCCCCTGTTACCGAGGTTTAACGCACCTCCGGCATAATCATTATTATAATGATGAGTCAGCTGCAGCGCTCTGAGCCCGAGGTCATAAAAATGGTCTAATTGGTCGAAACCACCTTCAACACAGTCTGCACCTTGGATCTGAAAAAATACCGCACAACGGCTATCAATTCGAGCCTTTTCAATATCGCTGCCACGTAGCGCGATTAGGTATTTATCAGGATGGTTACTAAGCTCCGCTTTGGCCGCCTTTAAGCTTTTGAGACAAGCCTGATAAGTTCGCTTGTAATTAATTGAACCATCGGGCTGTTTAACCTCCTCGATTGAAGAGATATCGGCAATATAAGCATCAAGACCTGATGCTTTGACATCCTGATGATCGGTTGGGATGAATGATAACCCGTCAACATAGAGCCGTTTTCTGTCGCTTAATTTTGGCTGATTATTGGCACAGCTGGACATGGTCCCAAGTGCAACCGCAGCGCTGGTAATTTTCAAAAATTGTCGGCGATCCATTTGCTACCTCATTTGTTGCATTATAGATTAATGGCTTAGCTGCGACAATCTGCCGCAGCTAAGCCCTACTATTTATTGTTATACTAATTGTGTTGTCAATTAGAACCTATTTGTTCTCCTAACGCTCCAAGTCTGGGGCGTTTTTTTTGCCTAAAATTTGATAGGGCCGCTCAATTTGTTATCAAAATAGACTAAGATTGTCGGGATCGAGAACACCATAAACTGACTGGCAATTTCTCTATGATAGTCGGCTTTTACTTGGTAGATCTCAAAACGGCTGAAATTATCAGCTATTGCGGTAGCGATTTTAGGCTTGTGTGCCTGACACACCGAACAACCTTCTCCCGAAAAGTAAATTAATACAGGTCTGCGTTTCTCAAGGGCCGTTGTTAATTGTTCAATATCATTAATTAGTTGCATAACTTCGATCACGACTAGAAACTCATGCACTCAAAGTAACAGCTTGGTTTG
Organism: Gammaproteobacteria bacterium; assembly: GCA_013214885.1. Lineage (GTDB taxonomy): Bacteria > Pseudomonadota > Gammaproteobacteria > Enterobacterales > Psychrobiaceae > Psychrobium. Next base: position 18,926 of record JABSRS010000009.1, on the reverse strand, counting down.
TTAACGCAACCAGGGTTTAAGTTGTACCTGACCCCACTTTTTGGGCATAAAAAAAGCACCCGAAGGTGCTTTTTTTCAGCGAGACCGAAATCTCGCTTAAACGTTTAGACCGATATGGGCTTCGCGTTTATTAATCATCACCACCTAGAGAACCAAGTAGGTCAGCTAAGTTAGCTTCTGCTTCTTCAGAATCGATCTTAGTTACCGCAGGAGCGTTCGCTGCAGCGCGACGCTTCTGGTGGTAAGCAAAACCAGTACCAGCAGGGATTAGACGACCAACGATTACGTTTTCTTTCAGACCACGTAAATCATCAGACTTGCCGCCAACAGCCGCTTCAGTAAGTACTCGCGTAGTTTCCTGGAACGATGCTGCCGAGATGAATGACTCAGTCGCTAGCGATGCTTTAGTGATACCCATTAGGTTACGCATGAAACGTGCTGGCTCTTTGCCTGCAGCTTCTAGCTCACGGTTAGCAACTTTAACTTTTGAGTACTCAAGTGTTTCGCCAACTAAGAAGGTGCTATCGCCAGAGAAGCTGATAGTACACTTACGAAGCATTTGACGAATGATACACTCACAGTGCTTATCGTTAATCTTTACGCCCTGTAGACGGTAAACGTCTTGAACTTCGTTAACGATATAGTTAGCAACGTGGGTAATACCACGTAAGCGTAAGATATCATGCGGTGATTCAGGTCCATCAGCGATAACTTCGCCTTTTTCAACTTTTTCACCTTCAAACGCGTTCAGGTTACGCCACTTAGGGATCATCTCTTCGTAATGTTCAGAACCATCAGCTGGCGTGATCATTAGACGACGCTTACCTTTAGTTTCTTTACCAAACGAAATAGTACCGCTGATTTCAGCAAGGATAGCCGGTTCTTTTGGCTTACGAGCTTCAAACAGATCGGCTACGCGAGGTAGACCACCCGTGATATCACGAGTTTTCGATGCCGTTTGTGGAATACGCGCTAGCGCATCACCAACATTTACTGTTACGCCATCTTCCAAGTTAATGATTGCATTACCTGGTAAGAAGTAGATAGCAGGAACATCAGTACCAGCGATTAGTACGTCATTACCTTTAGCATCAACAAGTTTTACTGCAGGGCGCATTTCTTTACCAGCAGTAGCACGTTGTGCAGGATCGATAATCACGACACTAGAAAGACCCGTTAGATCATCGGTCTTCTTATCCATGGTAATACCATCGATTAGATCAACGAATTCGATCTTACCCTGTACTTCAGTAATGATTGGGTGAGTGTGCGGGTCCCAGTTAGCGATAATTTCGCCAGGAACAACGACTGAATCGTCACCTTTTTCTAAGATCGTACCGTAAGGCACTTTATAGCGCTCTTTCTCACGACCATTATTGTCGATAATCGTTAGTTCAGATGAACGAGAAACGATAACTAACTTACCTGCGTTGTTCTTAACGAACTTCGAGTTATGTAGCTTAATCGTACCGTTGTTCTTAACCTGTACATTGTTCTCAGCAGAAGCACGAGAAGCCGCACCACCGATGTGGAACGTACGCATGGTAAGCTGAGTACCCGGTTCACCGATTGACTGGGCTGCAACAACACCAACCGCTTCACCCATGTTGATCAAGTGACCACGAGCCAAGTCACGACCGTAACAGTTAGCACATACACCGAAATCAGAATCACAAGTGATGATTGAACGTACTTTAACTTGGTCAACAGAATTGGCTTCAATCATGTCAACTAAGCCTTCGTCAAGCATTACGTTACGCTTAACTAGTACTTCATCAGACCCTGGCTTAAGAATGTCTTCTGCAACTACACGACCTAGAACACGTTCGCGTAGTGGTTCAACAACGTCACCGCCTTCGATTAACGGCGTCATCATTAGACCATTTTCGGTCCCACAATCTTGTGCCGAGATAACCAAATCTTGTGCCACATCTACTAGACGACGAGTTAGGTAACCCGAGTTCGCTGTCTTAAGTGCCGTATCGGCCAAACCTTTACGAGCACCGTGAGTAGAGATAAAGTATTGGTTTACGTTCAAACCTTCACGGAAGTTAGCGATGATTGGCGTTTCGATGATTGAGCCATCAGGCTTAGCCATCAGACCACGCATACCAGCTAGCTGACGGATCTGAGCTGCACTACCACGAGCGCCCGAATCGGCCATCATGTAGATTGAGTTAAATGATGGTTGAGTAACTTCGTTACCGTCACGATCAATAACTGTTTCAATCGACAAGTTGTCCATCATGGCTTTAGAAACTTTTTCGTTCGCCGCAGACCAGATATCGATTACTTTATTGTAACGCTCACCGGCAGTTACCAGACCAGAAGTAAACTGTTCGTGGATTTCTGAAACTTCAGCTTCAGCATCGGCAACCAGAATCGCTTTCTCATCAGGAATAACCATGTCATCTAGACAAACCGAACAACCAGAAACCGTGGCATAAGCAAACCCGGTATACATGATTTGGTCAGCGAAGATTACGGTGTCTTTCAGACCCAGTTCACGATAACAAACGTTAAGTAGCGTTGAAATTTGCTTCTTACCTAGTGGTTTATCCAGCAAGCTGTATGACAAACCTTTAGGCATGATGCGTGAGAACAAGGCACGACCGACAGTGGTGTCAATCAGCTTCATTTCTTCAACAAAATCGCCATTTTGATCTTTCGAGTAATGGGCAATTCGAACTTTAACTTTAGCGTGTAACTCAGCAAAACCAGTGCGATAAGCTTTTTCAACTTCATCGATACCAGTAAATGCCATGCCTTCACCTTTACCATTGATCGTTTCACGAGTCAGGTAGTAAAGACCTAATACAACATCCTGAGAAGGTACGATGATTGGTTCACCGTTCGCAGGAGAAAGGATGTTATTAGTAGACATCATTAGTGCGCGAGCTTCTAGCTGTGCTTCGATAGTTAGCGGTACGTGGACCGCCATTTGGTCACCATCGAAATCGGCGTTGTATGCCGCACAAACCAATGGGTGAAGCTGAATCGCTTTACCTTCGATTAGTACTGGCTCAAATGCCTGGATACCTAGTCTGTGAAGAGTAGGCGCACGGTTAAGCATAACTGGGTGTTCACGGATAACATCTTCTAAGATATCCCAAACTTCAGGTACTTCACGCTCAACCATCTTCTTCGCTGCTTTGATGGTGGTAGCCATGCCAAGCAGTTCTAGCTTACCGTAGATAAATGGCTTGAATAATTCAAGTGCCATCTTCTTAGGTAGACCACATTGATGAAGACGTAGAGTTGGACCAACGGTGATAACCGAACGACCAGAATAATCAACACGCTTACCAAGTAGATTCTGACGGAAACGACCTTGCTTACCCTTGATCATATCAGCAAGAGATTTAAGCGGACGCTTGTTAGAACCCGTAATAGCACGACCACGACGACCGTTATCTAATAGTGCATCAACAGATTCTTGCAACATACGCTTTTCGTTACGTACGATGATATCTGGAGCAGCTAGGTCTAACAGACGCTTTAGACGGTTGTTACGGTTGATTACACGACGGTATAGATCGTTTAGATCAGAAGTCGCAAAACGACCGCCGTCTAGTGGAACTAGTGGACGTAAATCTGGTGGAAGAACTGGTAAAATAGTCATTACCATCCACTCAGGGTTGTTACCTGATTCGTGGAAAGCTTCCATTAATTTAAGACGCTTAGTGATCTTCTTACGCTTAGTTTCAGAGTTGATTGAAGGTAATTCTTCACGCATCTCTTCGATCTCACGTGGCAATTCAAGTGCGCCAAGTAATGCTAGAACTGCTTCTGCACCCATTTTCGCTTCGAATTCATCGCCATGTTCTTCTAAGGCATCTAGATATTCTTCTTCGGTAAGGATCTGTGATTGCTCAAGATCAGTCATACCTGGCTCTGTTACTACGAATGATTCGAAGTAAAGAACTCGTTCAATATCACGCAACGTAAGATCTAGTAATAGACCGATACGTGACGGTAATGATTTTAAGAACCAGATGTGAGCCACTGGGCTAGCTAAGTCGATATGACCCATACGGTCACGACGAACTTTAGACTGCGTTACTTCAACGCCACATTTTTCACAGATTACACCACGGTGCTTCAGACGCTTGTATTTACCACACAAACATTCGTAATCTTTGATTGGACCAAAGATACGGGCACAGAACAAACCTTCACGTTCAGGTTTGAACGTTCGGTAGTTAATGGTTTCTGGCTTTTTAACTTCACCAAATGACCATGAACGGATCATTTCTGGTGAGGCTAGACCGATTTTGATTGCATCAAATTCTTCGGTCTTATTTTGCTGCTTAAGAAACTTCAGTAAGTCTTTCACTTTTATCTCCTGGAGGAGTTAGGGCGGCTACTGCTAGCCACCACAATCTCGAATTTCAACCCGATGCGCCGAGGGTTAACGCGGCGCAGTGGTTGGGTCTACTTTTCTTCAAGCTCGATGTTAATCGCTAGAGAGCGGATTTCTTTCAACAATACGTTGAATGATTCCGGCATTCCAGGGTTCATCTCGTGCTTACCGTCAACAATGTTTTTATACATTTCGGTACGACCGTTAACGTCATCAGACTTAACAGTTAACATTTCTTGAAGGGTGTAAGCGGCACCGTATGCTTCTAGTGCCCATACTTCCATCTCTCCGAAACGCTGTCCACCGAACTGAGCTTTACCACCAAGTGGCTGCTGAGTAACCAGTGAGTACGAACCAGTTGAACGTGCGTGCATCTTGTCGTCAACCAAGTGGTTAAGTTTAAGCATGTACATGTAACCAACAGTTACTTGACGTTCGAATGCATCACCAGTACGACCATCATACAAGGTCATTTGACCTGATTCTGGTAAACCAGCTAACTTAAGCATTTCTTTGATTTCGCCTTCAACCGCGCCATCGAACGCAGGGGTTGCCATTGGTAGGCCACCTTGCAAATTCTTAGCTAAACGGATGACTTCTTCATCAGAGAATGTCTTAAGATCAACTTCCTGATGACAGTTACCTAAGTCATAAGCACGTTGGATATAATCACGAAGTTCACTGATTTGACGTTGCTGCGCAAGCATTTCAGTGATTTGATCACCAATACCACGAGCCGCAAGACCTAAGTGAGTTTCTAAGATCTGACCGATGTTCATTCGAGACGGTACACCCAGCGGGTTAAGTACGATATCGATAGTACGACCATGTTCATCGTGTGGCATATCTTCGATTGGACAAATCAGCGAGATAACACCTTTGTTACCGTGACGACCAGCCATCTTGTCACCAGGCTGAATACGACGCTTAACCGCAAGATAAACTTTAACAATCTTAAGGACGCCTGGCGCTAAATCAGCACCTTGAGTGATCTTAAGACGTTTGTTTTCAAATTGCTTATCGAAATCAGCTTTAGTTTCAACGTGCTGTGCAGCAATCTGCTCAAGCATCGTTTGACTAGCTTCGTCAGATAACGTTTGCTCTAACCATTCACGACGAGGCATAGCGCTAAGCTGTGCTTCGTTGAAATCATTCTTCAACAGTAACTTTTCAGCACGTTCGAAGATTGCATCTTCAAGAATAGTGAAGACGTCAGTTAAATCTTTCTTCGCTTCCTTAAGTTGCATTGATTCAATTTCAAGGGCACGCTTGTCTTTCTCAACGCCGTCACGAGTAAATACGTGAACGTCGATAATCGTACCGCTAACACTGTTAGGCACACGAAGAGAGCTGTCTTTAACGTCAGACGCTTTCTCACCGAAGATAGCTCTTAATAGCTTTTCTTCAGGAGTCAGTTGCGTTTCACCTTTAGGAGTAACTTTACCCACTAAGATGTCGCCGCCTTTAACTTCAGCACCAATGTAAACAACACCAGACTCATCAAGTTTGCCTAGGGCTGCTTCGCCAACATTAGGAATATCAGCAGTGATATCTTCACTACCTAGCTTAGTATCACGAGCGATACAAGTTAGTTCCTGAATGTGGATAGTGGTGAAACGGTCTTGCTGAACGACACGCTCAGAGACCAAGATTGAATCTTCGAAGTTGTAACCGTTCCAAGGCATAAATGCGATGCGCATGTTTTGGCCTAGCGCCAATTCACCTTTGTCCGTTGAAGGACCATCGGCCATTACATCACCCTTAACCACAGGCTCACCAGCAACTACTAGTGGACGTTGGTTAATACAGGTATTTTGGTTAGAACGAGTGTACTTAGTTAAATTGTAGATATCGATACCAGCTTCACCAGCAATCAATTCATCTTCATTAACCTTAACTACGATACGACCAGAGTCAGCGTAACTAACTACACCGCCACGTTTCGCAACGATAATAACACCAGAGTCAACCGCGATAACTTTTTCCATCCCAGTACCAACTAACGGCTTATCAGCACGTAAAGTAGGAACTGCCTGACGTTGCATGTTCGCACCCATCAAGGCACGGTTAGCATCATCGTGTTCTAGGAACGGAATGATTGACGCAGCAACAGAGATAATCTGTTGTGGTGATACATCCATATAGTGAATTTGATCGGCCGTCATAAAGGTTGATTCACCTTTAGTACGACAAGCGATCATGTCTTCAGCTAAACGGTTATCTTTATCTAAAATAGCCGATGCCTGTGCAACCACGAAGTTAGTTTCTTCGATTGCGCTCAAGTAAGACACTTCATCAGTAACGATGCTATCGACAACTTTACGGTAAGGAGTTTCTAAGAAACCGTAATCGTTAGTTCGAGCATAAGATGCTAGCGAGTTGATTAGACCGATGTTCGGTCCTTCTGGAGTTTCGATTGGACATAAACGACCGTAGTGAGTCGGGTGTACATCTCGAACTTCAAAACCAGCACGTTCACGCGTTAGACCGCCAGGCCCAAGAGCTGAGATACGACGCTTGTGAGTTACTTCAGATAACGGATTATTTTGATCCATGAACTGAGATAGCTGTGAAGAACCGAAGAACTCTTTAACCGCAGCCGAAATAGGCTTAGCGTTAATTAGATCTTGTGGCATGATTTCAGCAAGGTCGCCTAAAGATAGACGTTCTTTAACTGCACGCTCAACACGAACTAGACCAACACGGAATTGGTTTTCTGCCATTTCGCCCACAGAGCGAATACGACGGTTACCAAGATGATCGATATCATCCACTTCGCCGTCACCGTTACGGATAGCGATTAGGGTTTTCATTACTGAAATGATGTCGTCTTTAGATAAAGTACCAACGCCTAGGTCAACATCACTGTTAACACGAGCGTTAAACTTCATCCGACCTACTTTAGATAGATCATAACGTTCGCCGTTGAAGAACAAGTTCTCGAACAGACCTTCAGCAGCATCTTTAGTTGGTGGCTCACCAGGACGCATCATACGGTAGATTTCAACTAACGCTTCTAGGCGGTTAGACGTTGAATCGACACGTAGCGTGTCAGAAATAAACGGACCATTATCTAAATCGTTGAAGTAGATTACGTCAAACTGCTTAATTCCAGCTTCTGATAATGCAGCTAACGACTCAAGGGTAATTTCATCATTGGCATTGATGATCACTTCGCCAGTGTCTTTATTGACATAGGTCTTATTGATGATCTTACCAATCACGTATTCCGTTGGTATTTCAATTTTATCTAGCTTAGCTTTGTTCATTTGACGAACGTGACGCGCAGTAATACGACGGCCAATTTCGACAATAACTTTGTCTTCTTTGTCTTTGATTTCAAACAATGCTGTTTCGCCACGTAGACGTTCTGGAACTAATTCCATAATCATCTTGCCGCGCTTAATCGCAATGTTAGTCGTATCGAAGAACAATTCTAGAATTTCTTCAGTTTCCATGCCTAATGCACGAAGCATGATAGTGGCTGGTAATTTACGACGACGATCGATACGTACGAATACGGCATCTTTAGGATCGAATTCGAAATCTAACCATGAACCACGGTAAGGAATAACGCGAGCGTTATGTAAAATCTTACCTGAAGAGTGTGTTTTACCTTTATCATGATCAAAGAATACACCAGGTGAACGGTGTAACTGAGATACGATAACACGCTCAGTACCATTGATAACAAAAGTTGCATTGTCAGTCATTAATGGGATTTCGCCCATGTAGACTTCTTGCTCTTTAATATCTTTGATCGTGCCCTTTGGAGCATCGCGATCCATCAATACTAAACGCAATTTCACTCGTAGTGGTGCACTGTACGTGATACCACGGATTTGACATTCTTTAACATCAAATACTGGAGTGCCTAGCTTATAGCTGACATATTGCAATTCTGCGTAACCAGAAAAGCTTTTGATTGGGAAAATAGATCGGAACGCGGCTTCTAAGCCTAGTTCACCGGTCGGATCCATTGTAATAAATCTGGCGAAAGAGTCCTTTTGGATGTCCAAAAGCTGTGGAATTTTAACCACTTGCGGACGCTTACCAAAGTCCTTACGGATACGTTTTTTTTCGATATGAGAGTAACCCATTGGTTTCCTCAATTAGCTGACGATTGACAACTGCTGCTCGATACAACCCGAAGGGATCAAACAACCGCGAAAATAATAAAAAACACTATTGGTAAGAACCTACCCAGTAATCTCTGGTAGGGACTGAACACTAAACTTTGCAAAAAACTTTAATAAACAATAGATTAAAGGATTAAATTCGCTAAGTAAGTATTAAATGAAGTTGATATAAACAGTGTAAAAAACTACCAACTCCAACAGCGCAAAAAGGCTGGTGATTATAAAATCACCAGCCTGACCTATTTACCGTATTGCTACGAGCAACTAGGCTGCTCTTAAATAAGGGGTTACCTTATTTAAGTTCAACTGACATACCAGCTTCTTCAAGAGTAGTCTTAAGAGCTTCAGCTTCAGCTTTGTCCAAACCTTCTTTAACAGCGATAGGTGCAGATTCAACCATAGTCTTAGCTTCTTTAAGGCCTAGACCTGTAGCAGCACGTACAGCTTTGATAGCTTGTACTTTAGCAGCGCCGAATGAAGTTAAGATAACGTCAAATTCAGTTTGCTCAGCAGCAGCATCAGCGCCGCCAGCAGCAGCAGCAACAGCAACAGCAGCTGAAACACCGAATTTCTCTTCCATTGCTTCAATAAGTTCTACAACGTCCATTACTGACATTTCAGCAACAGCGTTTAGGATATCGTCTTTAGATACAGACATGTTATACATTCCTAATATATTGAACAAAGCTCATTATGAGTCTTCGTTCTAAAAAAATAATTAACCAACACACAGATTCTTTTCTGAAAATCAGAATAAGAATTAAGCTGCGTCTTGCTCTTTCTGGTCGCGAACTGCCGCAATTGTGCGAACAAGTTTGCCAGCAGAGGCTTCTTTCATAGCGCTCATCAGTCTAGAAATTGCTTCGTCATAAGTCGGAAGCGATGCTAGAACGTCAGGGTCACAAGTAGTGCCTTCGAATGCAGCAGCAAGTACTTCAAAGTTCTTTTGCGCTTTCGCGAAATCTTTGAAAATACGAGCGGCAGCGCCCGGATGTTCACTAGAAAATGCAACTAGAGTAGGACCTTTAAAAACGTCAGCTAGACATTCAAAATCAGTCCCTTCTAGAGCACGTTTAGCTAGAGTGTTACGAACAACTCTTACTACAACGCCTGCTTCACGAGCTTGCTTACGCAAACTAGTCATAGCACCTAGTGTAACACCACGAGAGTCAGCAACTACTGCAGACAGAGCACCTTTGGCGACCTCATTGACTTCAGCAACGATTGCTTTTTTGTCTTCAAGTCTTAATGCCATTGGCATAACTCCTGGTTCACTCCGGATAAATCCGGAAGTAATAGTAACTCTAAATCAATATAATCTAGAGCGTGAACACGGTAAAAGCCAGTACATAGGAATGTATCTGAGTTCACACCGTCTGCGTAGGATCATACTCGTCGTCATTGTTACCAATGACTTGAATATAGGATTAAACCTCGGTCACATAAAGCGACTTTGGCTCCTACGGTCTTGGACGGGAGTTTGACTAATAGTAAACTAATTCGTCAAATCCCAACCCATTAGGGCGCAAAATTATACAGCAACCGTTATAAATAACAACTGCCGTGATCACACGCCCTGTAAATTAGCTTGCTTTTGTTTCAACAGTAGAGATATCGATCTTAAGACCAGCACCCATAGTTGTTGATAAAGTGATGTTCTTGAAGAAAACACCTTTAGCGCCTGATGGCTTAGCTTTGTTAAGCGCAATCAATAGTGCTTCAAGGTTTTCTTTGATGTTAACATCATCAAAGCTAACGTTGCCGATAGTAGAATGGATGATACCATTCTTGTCGTTACGGTAACGAACCTGACCTGACTTAGCGTTTTTAACCGCTGTCGCTACGTCTGGAGTTACTGTACCAACTTTAGGGTTAGGCATTAGACCACGTGGGCCTAAGATAGTACCTAACTGACCAACTACGCGCATTGCGTCAGGAGAAGCGATAACAACGTCAAAGTTCATTTCGCCTTTCTTAACTAATGCAGCTAGATCGTCCATACCTACTAAATCAGCACCAGCTGCTTTAGCTTTCTCAACGTTTGCACCCTGTGTGAACACAGCAACACGAACATTACGACCAGTACCGTGTGGTAATACTGTAGCACCACGAACGTTTTGATCTGAGCGACGTGGATCAACACCAAGGTTAATCGCAACATCTACGCTTTCTGTGAACTTAGCAGTAGCAAGTTCTTTAAGAAGAGCAACAGCTTCATTGATGTCATATGATTTTAGTACATCTGTTTTTTCACGGATGTTCTTCATACGCTTAGTTAATTTAGCCATTATCTTATCCTTCTACGTTCAGACCCATTGCACGAGCTGAGCCGGCAATAGAGTTAACATTAGCTTCCAAATCTGCACCAGTTAAATCAGAAGCTTTAGCAGCAACGATTTCTTCTAACTGGGCGCGAGTGACAGTTCCAACTTTTTCGGTGTTAGGACGGCCTGAACCACTCTTGATACCAGCAGCTTTCTTAAGAAGGTAAGCAGCAGGTGGAGTTTTAGTTTCGAACGTGAATGAGCGATCACTGTATACAGTGATAACTACAGGTACTGGAGCACCCTTTTCAAGAGAACCGGTAGAAGCATTGAATGCCTTACAGAATTCCATGATGTTCACACCGTGTTGACCTAACGCAGGACCAACTGGTGGTGACGGGTTAGCTGCGCCAGCAGCAACCTGTAGCTTAATATAAGCGGTGACTTTCTTAGCCATGATAATATTCCTAATGTTTGGGTATAACGCCTTTTACTAAAATAGTAATTAGCTTCCCGTTATAGATTTAACGTTTCACAATGAAACGCTAAATTTAAGGGCGGCGAATTATAAACCACAATTCGCCACCCTGCCAAGTGAATAACTCTTTTTAGTTAAAAAACGAGCAATCCATCAAATTTTGTCTTAGTGATCGTCTTTCTCAATTTGACCGAACTCAAGGTCAACTGGGGTTGAACGACCGAATATAAGCACAGAAACCTTAACGCGGCTCTTCTCATAATCGATTTCTTCAACAGTTGCATTAAAGTCTGCAAATGGACCATCATTAACGCGAACACTTTCGCCCACTTCAAATAAGGTACGTGGCTTAGGCGAATCAACAGAATCTTGTAAGCGTTGTAATATATTGTCAGCTTCTTTTTGCGAAATTGGTGCTGGACGGTCACTGGTTCCACCAATGAAACCCATCACACGAGGAACATTTTTGACTAAGTGCCAGCTGTCCACGTTCATCACCATTTTAACTAGTACGTAACCAGGGAAGAACTTACGAGTTGATTTGCGCTTTTGACCGCCGCGCATTTCAACGATTTCTTCAGTAGGTACTAGGATCTCTTCGAAATAATCTTCCATTCCGTGGATCTCGATATGCTCAATAAGCGTCTTGTGGACACGTTGCTCATAGCCTGAAAAAGCTTGAACAACATACCATCTAGCTTTTGGTTGTTCGTCTGACTTTGATTTTTCGTCTGACATAGTATTAAATCCTTATGCCTGTAATAAAACCAACAACGCGCACTAAAATGCCATCCAAGCCCCAAAGGACTAGTGCCATAAATGCTGTTGCAGCTAATACAATCAATGTTGTGTTGGTAGCTTCTTTACGTGTCGGCCATACAACTTTACGTATTTCTAAGCGAGATTCCTTCGCAAAACTTATCGCGGTGCGACCCTTTTCTGTTTGAGAGGCAATCGCTGCAGCAACTCCGATTGCAGCTAAGACGCCAATAACTCGAATTAGCACAGATATTTCTTCACCATAGATATAGTTACCAACTACGGCCGCAGCCAATAGACCAATAACAAGTATCCACTTCACTAGATCCATCGATCCGCTTTGATTTTCAGTATTTGTTGCGTTCATTAACTACAATCCCAATTTTGTATTGCTACCCGCCGAAAAATTAACTCGGGGCGATATTACAAATAAAACGGAGCCCAGATGCTAATTTAAATTAGCATCTAAACTCCATAAATTAAGCCCTGTAAAAACAGGGCTTAAAATTAGCGAGTAATTGTAATTTGAACTGCCTCAGATAGCAAGCAAGATCCGCGCTGATGCGAGTGAAAATCTGCATTTTATAAAATTACTATCGTTTAATTAGCGAACAACGTAGAATTGTTTATTCAAAATAATAATAAATAGACAAAATTCAGGGATCGACATGGTTAAGAAGCATCAACCAATATTTAAGCTATTTAATGCTTCATTTGCAGTGCTAATCCCGATTGCTTTGTGGACGGTACTGCTTGGTGGCTCTTATTCTTTGAACTCAAATTTGATCGACCATACCGCCACTAAAATTTCATCGACCCGTGGTGAAATGATCTATCGACTCGCAGGGCTGGTGTTACAATGGAACATCCAGCATGGCTTAGTATATGTACCGTTAACGGCCACGAATCCAGTCAATCCTTTTTTAACCAGTCCAGACCGTGAAATAACCACATCCAACGGTTTAATCTTAACTCAGATGACATCACCCCAAATGCTACGCCAGTTAAGTAAGCTCTTTGGTGACGAGTCGGTATCACTAACCATGGTCGGCACCAATCCAATTAACCCGAAAAATCGCGCTAACCAGTGGCAGCAAGCAGCAATCGAAGCATACACCCCAGGCCAACAGCCTTATAATAATATTATTGATGGTGAGTTTCGCTATCTGGTTCCTCTGATTGCTAAAAGCCAGTGTTTAGGTTGTCACGCTATCCAACAGCTTCAGCTTGGTGATTTAGCTGGCGGACTTAGTGTGTCTTTCCCTCAAGAGAGTATCGCAGCTTCAACAGCAACACTTCATCGCCAAAATATGATAAGCCACCTAGTTGCCTATCTTTTATTATGTTTGATCAGTTCATTGTTAATCCTAAAGATCCAACGCTTAATAAAGAATCTTAATCAAGAAAAAGCCCAACGCGATCAGATCATCGACAACAAAACCGCCAATTTGCGCGCTGAAATTAAACAACACAAAATAGCCCGCAGTGAACTACAGCGTCTCGCGACTCATGACCCATTAACAGGGATCACCAATCGACGTCACTTCACGAGTGTGCTTAACAAAGAAATTCTACGCTACCAGCGTTACCAAACCAATTTTTCGTTACTGATTTTAGACCTCGATCATTTCAAACAAATCAATGACACCTTTGGCCATGACTGCGGTGATTTTGTATTAAAAGAATTTGCTGCGCAAGTTCAGCAATGGCTGAGAAAAAGTGACATATTTTCGCGTTATGGTGGTGAAGAATTTGCAATTATCGCCCCCAACACCGAACTTGATTCAGCCAAGCGATTCGCCGATAAGCTGGTGCGTGATATTAACAAAATCGAAATTGAATACCAATCGCATAAAATTAGTATTTCTGTCAGTATCGGGGTCGCTAATCCCTCGTTAATTGATAAATTAACCAGTAAGTCTCTTATCGCCATAACAGATAAAGCATTATATCTAGCCAAAAGCAGCGGTAGAAATATCGCGGTAACAGCACTAGCTAAACTTTAAACTATTTTAATGGACGTTATTCTTGAATCAAGCCCGTATTTTAATTGTCGATGACCGACCTGATATTAGGTTAAGCCTGAGTTTTTTATTAGAAGATAATAATTATTGGGTCTATGAAGCTCAATCGCCATACCAAGCTCAAAAAATAATTGAAGACAATCAAATCGATTTAATTTTTCTCGACATGAATTACACCTTGGACACCACCTCGGGCGAGGAAGGATTAGAGCTGCTACGATGGTTAGCCAAGCACGAACCCGATCTTCCAGCCATTGCAATGACAGCTTGGTCAAACGTTGAATTAGCGGTTAAAGCGATGCAAATTGGGGCTAGTGATTTTATTGAAAAGCCCTGGGAAAATCAGCGTTTATTACAGGTGATTGAGCAACAACTGAAGATAACGGGCTTAAAACGTCAAAATCAGCGACTTAGTCAGCGGTTGGAAAATGCCGAGACCAGCCCACCAGAATACCAATGGCGTTCAGCCTGCATGACCCAACTAATGGCCCAAATTTCGAGTGTCGCAGCGACCGATGTCACCATTTTGCTAACGGGAGATAATGGTACGGGCAAGAGTCAATTAGCCAATTAGCCAATTACATTCATCATCAATCAAAACGTAGTGCCAATCCACTGATTAGTGTCAATATGGGGGCCATTGCTGAATCGTTATTTGAAAGTGAAATGTTTGGTCATACTAAAGGTGCTTTCACCGACGCAAAATCGAATCGAATTGGCCGCTTCGAATTAGCACAGCATGGTACGCTATTTCTTGACGAGATCTCTAATGTGCCACTTTCACAGCAAGCTAAATTACTACGTGTCGTCGAAAGTGGTGAGTTTGAAGTATTAGGCTCTAGCAAAACTAAGCGCAGTTACGTTAGGCTCATTAGTGCTTCCAACGCCGATTTTAGTCAATTAATTAGTGATGGGATGTTTCGAGAGGATTTATTTTATCGTCTTAACACCTTAGAGTTTCGCGTACCGTCACTGAAGGAGCGCACCCAAGATATTATTCCCTTGGCTGATTATTTTATTGGGGTATTTAGTGCTAAATATCAGCGCCATATTGCAACGCTGACTCCGTGTGCTCAACAAGCGCTATCCCAATATCACTGGCCCGGCAACATTCGAGAATTGAGCCACCTAATGGAGCGCGCTGTCTTATTAACACCAACAAATTTAATTGATAGCTCGCTGCTAGCAATTACCCCGATCACTAAAGTTGCCACCATTGCTGATACCGAAATTGAACAACTGACATTAGAGCAAGCAGAGATATTGTTAATAAAGAACGCATTATTAACAACCAATAACAGCATTAGTGACGCCGCCAACTTACTTGGCTTGACTAAGTCATCACTGTACCGACGGATCGAGAAATATCAGCAACAGTTAACCACCAATGAGTAAACTTGCTACTCATTCGCTCGAACGCTATATCTCACTATACTTGACCATTTTTTCATTAATCTTACTGATAATAACAGATTGCCTGCTCTACCAACTCGCATGGTCCTTTTGGAATATTGTCATCATTAGCAGTGCGCTAATGATGACAATGTTGATGGTTGGCTATTCCTTCCGCCAAACCCTACTCTCTGCAATTAATCGCGGCTTGTTACACATCGAGGCCATTCGATTAGAAGACTACAACCAATATGCAAAAGCAGAATTTAAGCAAGGCTGTGTCGGGGAGTTTCACCGAGAACTCAAGGTATTAAGCCAGCAGCTCCAAAATCAAAAGTCCCGCTATGATCAGCATGCGTTTTTGATCTATCAACTGATTGATCAACTCGACACCCCTATTTTAGTGTTTAACCAGAAGAATAAGCTAACTTATGCTAATGGTGCATTTAGTCAACTATATGACCAACCCTGGCAGATGTTTCGTAACTCCTCGCCCAAGTTACTGGGCTTAATTCGTCAGGGTAACGATTGGCAGTTAAAAGAACGCGCGAATCAATGGCAGATTAGTCAAAGTGAGTTTATTGATACTGGTGAGGCGCATCAATTACTGGTTTTTATTAATATTGAATCGGCATTACGCCAAAGTCAGCTCGAAGCTTGGCAACAAATCATTCGCGTCATGAGTCACGAAATAAGAAATTCGCTAACCCCAGTATCGTCGTTGGCAGAAAGCTTATCTCAGCGCAGTAACAACACTCGAGATCAACAAGCCTTTGCGGTTATTTCAGAGCGTTGTAATCACTTACAAGACTTTATTAATCGTTACGCCTCACTGTCACACAACCTGAGCTTAAATTGTGATTTTGTCGATGTTAATCTCATGATCGCTCGCCTGGGCGGATTATTTGATAATAACAAGCTCACGTGCCACACAGCATTGACTCGGTTGTGGGCTGACCAAATATTTCTTGATCAAGTATTAATCAATCTCATTAAGAATGCTTTTGAGGCAGATTCAAGCCAAGTCTCATTAGCGGTGGTCACTAAAAATCAGCGAGTTATTATTACTGTCGAGGACAATGGCCATGGCTTCAGTAATTTAGATAATTTATTTGTGCCACTCTTTACCACCAAAATCCAAGGACAAGGGATTGGCTTAAGCTTTTGCCGCAGTATCATCGAGCAGCATCAAGGTACAATTTCGCTAACCAACAATGCTGAGGCAGGTGTGACTGTCACCATCAAATTACCACTGCATTAAAAATTCCATTATCGGACTGTTTAATTCCGATATCGGAATCGGAATAAACAAAAATACCTAAAATATTAGTAACTACCTGATTTAACACACAAACAATATTGGCACGATTATCGCTTCTATCAGTTCATATTAATGCTATGAGCAAGCCATAATGGATGTTAAAAAACAAAAAAAAACTACGTCACCCGTTTTATCTAACAAGGTTAAAGTCATCACGGGTGTGTCGTTAATTATGATTTCACTAGTCGCATGGGCCAGCTTCAAGGCCAGCACAGTTAATGTTTCTCGCAATGACATACTAATAGAACAGGTCCAGCATGGTGATCTCGAAGTATCAGTCGAGGGCTATGGCAGCCTAAAATCAGATAAACTACAATTAATCACGACGTTAAACCGAGCAACGGTTAAAGAGATCGTACTAAAGCCTGGTGCGACTGTTAGTCACAATAGTGTGATCGTTCGATTAGAAAACCCAGAATTATTGCAACAACTCGAAAGTGCCAGCCAAGAACTGGCCCAAATCAATGGTAACTTACGCCAGTTAAAACTCAATCAACAACGAGAGCTACTCAACGAAACCGCCAATATATCCGAGATTACCGCACGTCATGAAACCGCGTCGCTAAAACGTGCAGCTCAAGAACCTCTAGCCAAGAAGGGGATTGTCACTAAACTCGATTTTAAAGAAAGCCAACTCAATGAGCGCCAACTGGCGAAACGGATTGACATTTTTCAGCAGCGCAATGAGCAATTAGCCCTAGTTCATCAAGAAGCAATTAATATTCAACTCGAACGGATTAAACAACAGCAAGGACGGGTTAATCTAGCCCAATCTCGGATTGATAAATTAGTGGTCCGCGCTGGCTTCGATGGCGTGTTGCAACGCCTTTCGGTTGAGCTTGGTCAAAGCCTTACTGCTGGTCAGGAAATTGCCTTAATCGGTAGCGTTACTGACCTTATCGCGTTAATTCGCGTGCCGCAGAATCAGGCCCAACAAATTGAAATTGGCCAAAAAGCAATCATCGACACTCGGCGCGACAAAATTATTGGCACCGTGGTACGGATCGATCCTATCGTTGAAAACAATACCGTTAATATTGAGATTGAACTACCAAGCCAGTTGCCAGCCAGTGCTCGACCCCAGCTTAATGTCGATGGCACGATTATCGCAGCCACATTAACCAATCTAACCTATATCAAACGCCCAGCGAATATAAAAGCTAACTCAACCATCGAACTCTATCGTTTAAGTGATAACCATAACGCTCAGTTGCAATCGATAACGCTAGGGCGCCAAGCGGGTCGATATATTGAGATCCTAGCGGGTGCCACGGCTGCAGATCGCTTTATTATTTCTGATTTATCTAATTTAAAAGCGACGTCTAATTCGCTAGTCATCAACTAATTCAACAATAAATATTATAAAGGGAATACCATGAGCAAGATTAAAATCGAAATGAAAGGGATCTCAAAAATCTTCGAAACACAAGAACTCGAGACCCATGCGCTAAAGAATATCGACATCACCATTAATGCTGGAGATTATGTTTCAATCTCAGGACCATCAGGCTGTGGTAAATCGACCTTGTTATCGATCTTAGGCTTACTAGACATGCCAACAGATGGCCAATACCTGATTGAAGGGGTTGATGTAACCGACCTATCTCTTGATCAAGCGGCCGAAATAAGAAATAGCAAAATTGGCTTTATATTTCAGTCCTTTAACTTAATTGATGAATTGTCAGTGTTTGATAATGTCGCTTTACCACTGCGTTACCGCCGTGAAAAAATGAGTGACGAGGCAATTAAGCAGCGAGTTAATGAGTGTTTAGATCTAGTAGATATGACGCATCGCACCAGCCATAGGCCCAATCAGCTCTCTGGCGGTCAACAGCAACGTATTGCGATTGCTCGAGCATTGGTCGCCAAGCCCGCTATTTTATTAGTCGACGAGCCAACAGGTAACCTAGACTCTAAAAGTGGCGATCAGGTGATGGCAGTATTAGAGCAACTGAATCGAAATGGCACCACCATTTGTATGGTGACCCATGATCCGCGCTATGCCGACATGGCTACAACTCAGCTCAAATTACTCGACGGTGCCATTTTAACCACCCCAACCTTACTTAGCGAATCTGCCACCGAGCAGGTGGCAGTATGAGTCAATTTATCTATCAACAAAAACAAGCATGGGCCTCGCTGCGCAAAAAACCTGGCTTTGTCGGTGCAATTTTAACAACTATGGG
>JABSRS010000088.1 GCA_013214885.1 Gammaproteobacteria bacterium | reverse complement strand
CAACTTTGCCGCCAGCAAATAACTGCTCGATCCGGCCATAACGCAAAGATTGCTGACCACTAGAGCGAGTCGCAACCCAGCCGCCAAGCGTCGAGTATTCAAAGGATTGTGGAAAGTGGCCAAGGGTATAACCGTGAGCTTTGAGCTGCGCTTCAAGATCTGGTCCAGCAACACCAGCACCAAAGGTTGCGGTATGACTAACTTCATCGAGGCTCAGCAATTGATTTAACCGGGCCAAAGACAGCACGATTACCGGGCGAGTCGACTGTGGCGTGTTAATGTGCCCGACCACACTGGTACCACCGCCAAAAGGAATAACCATCCAGTCATGTGCTGCGGCTAAAGCTAGAATGGTCTGGACATCATCGCTATGCTCTGGCAAGGACACCGCATCAGGATAGCGCTCTAACAGGCCACTTTTTTTAGCTAACCAATCAGGTAAGCTTTGGCCCCGAGCATGAATAAGCCGCTGTTGATTAGTGATATTGATTAACGGGTGTTTTAGGGTGATCCGGCTTGGTGGGATTTGATTTAGTGCAAACTCCAAACTGGCATCACCGAGGATGTTACCCGTGCCAATTTGTTGTTCAATAAAGCTCAAACCGCCACTAGGCAAGTCAAAGTTTGTTTGAGGATTTCCCCAGCCATTCCAACGCATAATCATATTCCTGCAGGTGATTGATTAATAATATTTTTACTAATAAATTAGGTCTTTATTAGAGGTTTGGGTATATATTCACCTGTGTTAAGCTAGGTTTGAATGACTTTTTAGGACTAGATCATGCCATCGCGAGACAACACCCCGCTAAACTCCAGTTTGGGCAGTGCATCAAGTGCCGCCTTGTTGCAATATTGCTTTGCGGCTGAAGAACTCGGGGTTGATGTTAAGGAAATTCTGGCTAAATTTGGCTTAGCAGCATTACTGACCAAAGGTGATGCTGGCAGATTGGCGGGGGAGGTATTTCAACAAGTATTAATTGAATTGGTTACTCAGGCTAAAGAACCTTGCTTTGGCTTATATGCAGCGCAATTTGTCCGACCCGAGTCTTATTCTATTCTTGGTTATATCAGCATGAATTCACCGTCGCTAAAACATGCACTAGCAAGAACAATGCCCTTTGAGAAGTTAGTTGGTGATATGGGACAAACTCAAATTCTTGAAGCCAACAGTCTGGTTTATATTCGTTGGCACTGTCAGTATGAAGCTCCGAGTATCTTGGGCGTGATGGTTGAAAATGTCATTGCCTCTTGGGGTAAGTTTGCTCGCTGGCTGGTGGCTAATGAAGACTTAGCGGCCAAAGAGATTCATTTTAGACATGCCTGTGCGCCGGGTACTCTGGAAAAATATCAAACATTTTTCAAATGCCCGGTATTGTTTGGACAGCAATACGACCAATTAATTATTGAAAGCAGCCTGTTAGAGCAATCAATAAAAATGCCCGATCTGAGATTGCTTGAAATATTTGCCGAGCAAGCGCAGCAGCAGGTCAGTCAATTAACCGATGATGACTACTGCTACAAAGTGAAGCTGGCGATACGTGATGGCTTGGGTTCTAATACTTCGAACAAAGAAGAGGTTGCTCAGCGTTTGTTTGTGTCTGGACGAACATTGCAACGCAAGCTTGAGCAACAAGCAACTGGTTTTCGTCAGTTATATGACCAGGTTAGGTTGGCTGAAGCCCGAAGATTGTTGGCTCAACCGCAGATGAATTTAGAGCGACTAGCCGTCGCATTAGATTTTTCAGACACCAGCTCGATGCAACGCTGGTTTCGACGGGTGGCTGGTGTATCAGCCAGAAATTTTGCCAATGATGTCAATAGCTAATAATTTTTTAAACTTGTTGTTAGATAAAAAAATCTTGATTTGTGCTTAACGAATTGAGATTCTAAATAAATATAACCAAGGATTGGATACTAAATGCTTACCCCTACATTTATTTGGCACAGTGATAGTGATCAGCTAAGTGCCTTAAAGCAAGGTATAAAATTAGCTCAAGACGCCAATAGTGCTAGCGTCTTAATTCTTGCTTGTTGTCAAAATGATTATCCAAACTGGGCGATTGACCCATTCTTACGAACTATCGAAATACCGATCTTTGGTGGTGCATACCCTCAGCTTATTTTCGGTGAGTCATCAATGAGCCAGGGGGTTATTATCGTTGGCTTCTCTCACACCTTGTCGGTTAGTAATATTTGTCAGCTCGATCAAAAAACAACTTATATTGAAGGATTGGAATTAATTCTTGAAAATGATTGTAACCTGCAATCTCATCAGAATTTTTTAATGTTTTATGATGGTTTGTCCCTTAATTCAGAGGACTTTATTGATAGTTTTTATGACTGCGCTGGTTGCGATGTTAACGTTATTGGCGGGGGAGCTGGCTCACTTGATTTTGTGCAGCGCCCTTGTGTTTTTAGCAATAAAGGTATGTTGGTCGATGCCATGCAGTTTGTTGGTTTACCTGGTCCTTTAGATGTTGGTGTCGCACATGGTTGGGAAATTTTAGACGGCCCCTATTTGGTTACTGAAGCGCGTGGTTCGCTCACTGTCAGTATCAACAATCAACCCGCTAAAGACTTTTATCAGCAACGGGTTGAAGAGATAAGTTATTCTAAATTTTTTCAAAAAGACTTTTATGATGTTGCTAAACTATTCCCTCTCGGTATCGAAGGGGCTAATGGTGAAATCCTGGTTCGAGACCCAATAAAAACAGTAGGTAGTGGGTTACAATGTATTGGTAATGTTCCAGTTAATTCTATGATCTATATATTAAAAAGTGATACTGAATCTTTGGTTGCAGCAGCAAGTATTGCAGCTAATTGTCTTGGCAGTGTTCGTCCAAGCGTGCTTGTTTTTGATTGTATTAGTCGATTTTTGTATATGGACCAAGGCTTTAAACAAGAGTTGGCCGCTATCAATGCTACCGCTGAAAACAGTAGTTTTGTTGTTGGCGCGCTGTCATTAGGTGAAGTTGCCAATGCGGGCAGCGGGGCGATTAGTCTACTTAACAAATCAACAGCAATTGGGCGGTTTTAATTTTATGGAAAATAAAGCTTTATTTTTAGTCGCATTACAGCATGAATTAGCGATGGCTATCGGTAATGTTCTCGATTTAAAAGCGATGTTAAAAATATTTTTAAAAGTCTGTTTGGCACGTCTTGATTTACGCAGCATTCATTTATATTTGTACCAAAATGAAGCCGCGAGTGTTGTTATCCAATCGAGTAGTGGTGTGGTAAAACTTAGTCACTTTTTGAGTATTCCACGGCGTAACGGTGGTGTTATTTGGTCCCAGTGCCAAGCGTTAAATGAGTTTTCAGCACTAATAAATAGTAGTGAAGCAATCGTGATGCCTAGTGGTGACAACTTTCGCTATGGTTTGGAAATCCCAAAGTATGGGGTGATAATTTTAGAAGCTAAATATCAAATAGAACCCAATATATTAAAAGCATTAACTCCAATATTGAAAAAATTGGCAAATAGCTGTTATGCCTCGGTGATCCATGGTGCCTTATTAGACGAAATTTCAGGGCGAAAAAGAGCCGAACGACAAGTTAAATTTCAATCGAGTCACGATGATCTGACTGGATTATATAACCGAAGCTATTTTAATGGTTTGGTTTCCTGCGCGCTGACTAAGTCGAGGCAAAGCGGTCATATTGGCTGTGCCATTCTGGTGGGGCTAGATCGCTTTAGATTGATTAACAATACGATGGGACATGATGTTAGTGACTCAATACTGGTCGCTATTGCGCATCGGTTACGTACCATCTCAAGGCTAGACGTTAATGTGGCTAGATTAAGAGATGACGAGTTTATTATTTTATTGCCAGAACTAGGGTTATCAAAAGCATTAGCTCAGCCTAAAATCGAAAATGTAATTAGCCAAATTAATCAGTTAATTGAGCGGCCAATTTATACGCGAGATAATGCTTATCAACTCAGCTGCAGTATCGGCTACACCTTGTTCCCTGAAGCAGAAATGACGGTTAATGACATCATAAAACAGTCAGATATTGCCAAATGCAAAGCTAAACGGCGTAAGCCATTAATTGGGTTGCAATATCAGCCGTATATGTCTGAAGAATTGGATAATATTTCCTCCTATATTCATGAAATGAAGCTAGGGTTAAAGCGTAATGAGTTTGAACTGTATTATCAGCCACAATATACCGCAAATAAGAAGCTGATTGGGGCCGAGGCATTGTTGCGCTGGAATAACCCCAGTCGCGGGATGGAGTCGCCGACTAAATATATTAAAATAGCGGAAGAAAGTGATTTAATTGTCCCCATTGGTACGTGGGTATTGCGGCAGGCTTGCCAAGATATTAAGTTATTGGAAGAAATTGGCTTGCCAGATGATTTTAAAAAGATATCGGTCAATGTTAGTCCGAAACAACTGATTCAACATAATTTTCAGCAAGTGGTGATTGATGCTGTCAAAGCTGCAAAAATTCAAGCGACCAATTTAGGGCTAGAAATTACCGAGGATGTATTAATTGATAGCTTTGATGAAACGGTGTTGATGATCAACTATCTTAAAAGCAACGGAGTGTTATGCTCAATCGATGATTTTGGTACGGGTTATTCATCATTGACTTATTTAAAGCGTATCCCAGCATTCTTAATAAAAATTGACCGCGCATTTGTGGCCAACATCGATACTTCGGAAGAAAATCGTGCCATAGTATCGATGATTATCACCTTAGGTGCTAGTTTAGAAATGGATGTGTTAGCAGAAGGGGTAGCAACCAAGGATGAGCTAACTTGTCTTAACGAATTGGGCTGCAAGCTATTTCAAGGCTATTACTTTGATCGACCGATGCCACTGAATCAATTTAAAGAACTGGTTAAATCGCAGCGGCGTTTGTCTAAAAAGTTGCACACTGATTGACAGTCTGACCGACGGAATTTAAATGACAGGATGTACTAATGAACAATGAAGTTAAGGCAATAAAATCAGAGTTAGCACTCTTTAAAGTTCAATTCGCAGCGAAAATTAATGCGGTTGAAAGTCGTTTAGATAGCTTAATCACCCAACAACCACCATCTGAAATAGTGCCCGTTCAACACATTATACCGCCCGAGCCAACACCTAAAATCTCACAGAAAGATAATACTCCAAAGGTCAGCCCATTAACAAAAAAGCCAGCGTTAACCGGTAAATTAGCCGCCATAGTTGCTGAACCATCGGTTATTGAGATCTTTTTAAACACCGTTCTGATGTCATTTTTTGATTTGTTTACTCCAGTCTCTAAAATATATTTATCGTATAAAAACCGAGGAATGCTTGGAACATTAATCTTAACAGCAGTGGGATTAGGTCTCACGCTCGCTGGTTTTGGTTATTTAATGCAGTTGCTAATCGATCAACTAGGTGCTGGCTCTAAATCATTATTAATGTCTGTTGTTGCTGTTTTGGTGGTGGTATTAGGTATTGGTTTAAAAATAAAAACTCGCTACGGTGAATTTGCTACCGCCATTGTCACGCTGGGTATTTTATTGTGCTATAGCACCATTTATTTCACGGGGAGTGTCTATGGATTACTGCCCAATGCGATGTTGCTGTTTTTATATTTAGCCATTGCATTAGTTTGCCATTCATTGGCATTGCTTCTAGAGACAAAAATTGTGGCAGCCCTTGGGGTAATTGGCATTGCAACCATGCCAATACTCTCAAATACTATTTCGGATGAACCCACTTACTACTTGTTATCCCTTGCATTTGTAGTTGCTAGTAGTTTAATTTTGGCGTTTAGGAAAGTGGGTCAATGGCTTGCTCATTTAACGCTGGCATTCACCCTTGCTGCTATTGAATGGGTCGTAGGCTTTGAGTCTGTCTTAATGTCACCTTGGGTTATTAACCTCTTTTATTTGCTGTTCTTAGCGTTTGTTTTTATGTCGGTGCTCAAAGGGCAAGGCAAAACAAGCCAATCGCTGGGGTTCCTTGCTGCCTTAGTTGGCGCAACGGTGTTGGTTTTCTTCCAAGCAACCGCGATCTTTACTACGCAAATCAGTCTGTGCTTTGGCTTTAATGCCGTGATTGCAGGGGCGATTGCGCTGCTGTTTTATAAAATAAAAAATGAAACTACCCCCTTTTTCATTTTGCTCTCGGCTTTATGGGGAGTCCTCGCCATAATTAGTGCGATTAGTGACACATATTGGGGGATTGCATGGGCGGTCGAAGGGTTGCTATTGCTGGTGGTTGGTTATCGCTACCAATTGGCTGCAACGATCAATCATGGCCAAATAATAATGGCAGTCGCACTGCTCTATTGCTGGTCGGCACTCGCTATTTATTTCCCGCTACCTGCGTTGCAAACGCTTGATGGTTGGGTGTTAGCTATTTTCATCGTTGCGGTTATTGCAATCTGGCAGCGACTTATTGGTAATCAAAGTGTGTTCAACCAAATCACCCAGCACAAAATAAAACCGTTGTTACAACTACTTGAGGCGGTCTGGTTAGTTATTTTGGTGATTGCCAGTGCCAACATCTGGTTAGGAAATTGGACTGGCGCCTTGGTGATTTTAGTTCAAATGGCTTTGTTATTCCGCGCTAAAATTTGCAAGCAAACATCAATAGAAATCTTCGCTGCGATTCTGATCAGTGTGCCATTGTATTATAGCTACCAAGGTGCGTTATCGGTTGATAGTTATCGATTTACTATGTTGCCGTTATTCGCCAAACTTGCGGTGCTATTAGTATTTATTCAACTGTGGTTGTGGTCTGCTTTTTACCGAAGATATCAGCCAGACAGTGCCATCAAGTCGGTTGCTGAATCGACCAGAATACTCTTCTACCTGCTTATTCCCGTCTTTTGGATTGGCTCTGTGATTCGTCATTTTGACGCTGATTCTTTGATCCTACTGTGGCTATCACCACTGGTAGCATTATTATTGGCGCGTAAGATTAAGCACCACTTACTGTTAAAAGAAACGATGGTGTTAACGGTGCTATCGAGTATTATTTTTGCCGTCGCAATAGGGCAGCTATCCATATTATATAGTGTTATCAGTTTATTGGGCTTTTGCAGTCTTTACGCTGTGGCATATATCCTCAATCGGAAAAAACCAGATCCGATCTATCAGTTTATTTGTAGTTGTGGACTACTAGCACTTGGTTTAGCTATCCCCAGTATTGTCGTTTCCTACACTGATAGCCTTGTTGATGGCGGGCTTACCGCAGCACTCTATTGGTCAGCAGCCTTTAGTATGATTAATAACTCTGAACATTTAAAACGCAATGAAGTCATTATTATTGCGATTAATTTACTGTTAGTGGCAAGCTCGTGGCTGCTAATGACCTCCGATTATGTTTATGGGCTGATACCAACCATTTTTGTTATTGCAATTTTATACCAAAAAGAACAACGCTTTAGTCAAACGATACTTGGTCGACGATTAAAATTAAATCGCGATATATTTATCCATACGCTGATCGCAATCAGCTACGTGATGTTAGGTTATGCACTCACTGAATTTAGATTCGATCTACTGATCGCGCCGGCATTAGCGATTCACGGTGCTTTAATATTATTTCTCAAAGACCGCCGAACACTCACCGTAAAGTACAGTTTCGGATTAATATTATTGGGCATTGTTAAGCTAGCCCTAATCGATGCTGCCAATGCCCTCTTGTGGCAAAAGGTTGTCTTGTTCATGGGAATTGGCGTGTTCATCTTAGGGGCATCGTTTGGCTACCAGAAACTGGTTGGCCGTACTGCCGAAGAAAGCTTAGAAAAAACTTAAAGACCCAAAGACCTTTGTCATCAACCTTTAAGTTAATGATTGAAAATCATAACAATCTCAACTATGGTCAGCATATGTTAAAAACTGTGGCTGAGAAAGATTAATGATACAGCCTCGTTATACCAACACCGAAACTTCAACGCATAAGGTCCCAATGAAAAAAATCTATTTACCAATTGTATTCTCATTTTGTTTAATTGGGTGTGGAACAATCCAAACTGGAAATGATGCCCTCGATGCAGCCTACAATGTTTCTTCAGCTTTAATCGAAGGAAAAGATCAGTCAAAAAAATGTGAGCAACGCTACCAACGAGTACGTGAGGTTTGCCTTAAAGCAAATAAAAAAATAGTTGATGCATTGAACGCCTCTCTTGCCAATGCCAAACGCAAATAATTGTATAACAGGCTCCGCAATGTTAGAAAAACCACTTGAGTAGCAATGACGCACCAAAGTAAGTTTTTAAACAAGGAGTAGGTTCGGGGTATGTAAGTGATAAAAAATTAATCCGCGGTTAAACTTTCATTGCAGGAGGGGTGTTCGCTGGGTTAGCGCTGAAGAATATAAGGGTCAGATCTACGCGATTTGACCTTCCCCTATGTAGCTTTTTATTTTATATCATGACATGCCCACCAATGAAGCGAACTATATCTTCCCTCAGTTCGGTCTGGCTTTCTAAGTAAATGTAATTATTACCTTATTGAAATCAATTGATCCGATCAAAACACTGAAATAGCCAGCGTAATCTTGGGATAGCTGTTTCTTGGTTTACTTAAATTGGAATGGTCGCTTCAAATTTTCACATACTCGCTCGCATAAAATCTAGCTCCAATATCATTTGTATTTTAATGAAAATTTCATATAATAATCGAAATAATTATCATTAAGATTCAATAGAGCGAAAACATGAACAAACGGAAACAAACTATATTACTGCCCCTCTTCTTATTAACGTGTAATGCATACTCATCCGAGGTAACTACATTTGAAGAGGTGTTAGTTAAGGCTACAAAAGAACCGATATTGAATGAAGCCAATATCGCAATCGACAATAAAAAAATAGACAATGGCATGTACGGAGACATTAACGACCTAGTTAAAGGTGAGTTAGGTGTGTCTGTGGTAAAAAAAGGTCGGTCTGGATCTAGTGGCTTCAGCATCCGGGGAGTTAGTGAGGATCGAGTAGCCATTTTAGTCGATGGCATTGCTCAGGGTGAAAACTTTGAAAATGAAATTTACAAAGGATATGGTTATTTTAACGGGTCGATTAATAGTATTGAGTTAGATTCTGTAAAATCTGTCGCAATAAAAAAAGGCTCTGACTCATTATTTACTGGCTCTGGCAGCTTAGGCGGTTCAGTATCGTTTAAAACTAAAGATGCCGACGATATTATATTGCCGGGTAATCAGTATGGTTTTTATAATAAAACCACATTCAGTAATCGAAATAACGAACTAAAAAACACCACCGGTTTGGCACTAAAAAATGATTATGCCGATTTGTTAGTTTTATACACCGGTGTTAATGGCCATGAATCAGAAACAAAAGAAAATGGTATCGATATTTATGGTTCTGCCAGATCTAGTGCGGATCCAGTCCGTGCCAAATCATCAAATATACTGGTTAAATCAAAGTTAACGCCAAATGAAAATAACAATATAATTTTTACTTACGAGAAATTCGATGTTAATAATAATATCGATGAGAGATCTTGGCAATTATATGGCTCTAATCATCGCCTTATCGACAGTGAAAGTGATCGAAACCGTTTTTCTTTAGAGTGGCAATACCTAAGTGATAGTGCTTATTTTGATAAATTTACCACCAAAATATATAACCAAAAAATTGTTCAAACCGTAGACAGTTATGTTTATGATTTAGATGATGAGAAACTAGAACAGCATTATCAAAGAAGCGTTAAACAACAGTCATTTGGCATCGATCAAAAGATCACCAGCAAAAGCTATGAACTATTATCCATCCCAATGGAAAATAATTTTATCGTTGGTTTTAAACGAAAGAAACTTCAAAATGATAATGTTGATATTTTCGTGTTTAGTGATGAAGAATACATCACTGAAAACAGCATTATTGAGCCTGTAACAACAGACTCTTTCTTTATTGCTACAACCAATGAAATGATCGTCTCTGATACCTCGTTGATATCTTTTGGCGTACGATATGATCTATTTAAAAATGATGTGACTCTCAGTGGCAAAAATACATTTAATCACTTATATGGTAAATCATTAGAGCTACCTGAAGATACCAAGTTTTCGGGCGTTACCTTTTCCGCTATTTACGAAAATCAAATCACTGATAACATTAACGTAAAATACAAAATTAATAGTGGTTTTAGAGCGCCTAATGCCAATGAACTCTATTTTTCATACGGCGATGATATTGCTGCCAATAGAATAGACCCAAATAAAAACTTAACTGAAGAAACAGGATTAACCAACGAGATCCATTTTGAATATGCTGCTGATGACTGGAAGTTATCTTTAAATCCTTACTACACACAATACCGTGGATTTATTGATCTAAAAGCAGAGGATGTAAATGTACCTAACCCATGGCATCTACCAGGCAGCACACAGTGGGGACGTGGTGAATTTTTAGTTCAAAACCTCATGCAATACAAAAATGTCGACAAAGCTTATACCTATGGCTTAGATATCAAGTTGGATTACAACTTATCAAAATTATTGAATGTGATTGATGATGTTAAAAATCAAGCGGGCATAAGCTATAG
>JABSRS010000087.1 GCA_013214885.1 Gammaproteobacteria bacterium | reverse complement strand
AGAGAGAGTACTTCGTAGAATATCACCAGGGTAAATAGGTTGGCCGCAAATGCGCCACCGACCGCAGCAGATAATGAGATGGCGAAAGAGGCATAGAATCTAGTTTGGTTTTTCTCTTTTTGGTTACGCATATAGCCGATGCTATAAATCGCGGCTAGGATCCATAAGAGGCTGGAAACCGTGGCGAAAACCAGTCCGAGCGCGTCAACGCGAAAAGCAAAATCTACCCCTGGCAAAATTTCAAACAATGTCAGATCGATGGTGTTGCCCGCTAGGATCAGCGGTGCCATTGAAATGACGATAATGAATTTTATCACCGCGGCGACAACTGAAACTGCATCCCGAATGTTGGGGCGCTTGTACAGACACAGTATGGCAACCGCTGCAATCAACGATACGGCTACGGCCAAAGCCGGCCGTATGAGCATTAGAAATTCCATGTTCAGCCTTTCATTATCGTTAGGTCGTCCACTTCCAGGGTCGGTTTATTGCGCACCAAAGCCACCAGGATCCCTAGCGCAATAGCCACTTCAGCCGCGGTAATCGCTATAATAAAAATGGCCATGATTTGGCCGCGGGGATCATTCATTTCATAGCCGAAGGCAATTAGGTTGATATTGACGCTGTTGAGCATCAGTTCGAGCGACATCAGCACAATCAAAACATTGCGCCGCAGCAAGACACCAGCTCCACCAATAATAAATAAAATAGCAGCTAGGATCAGATACCAGGAAATGGGGATCATTTGTCTACCTCCAGTGTTGTTGCTTGATTGGCTTTGCTACTGTTATTGTTATTGTTATTGTTATTGTGCTCGTTTCTGGCTAGTACCACCGCGCCGACCAGAGCAACTAACAAAATGACTGAGGCTACTTCGAAGGGCAGCAGAAAATCCTTAAATAAAGTCAGACTAAGTTGTCTAATTTGTTCTGGATCTACGACTCTATCTGGTGCCATAGCCATCTGGAGTCGGCTGCTTTGACTGAGCAGAAACAACAGCTCTGACGCTAGCGCGATCAGCACAATAATGGTCGGTATCGCACCTTTTTTAATAAATCTGGCGTGGGCTTCTTTGCGGATATCAAGCATCATGATGACGAATAAAAAAAGCACCATAATGGCTCCGACATAAACAAATATTTGAATCACGGCAAGAAATGGTGAGCCGAGCAAGACAAATAGCGCCGAAATTTGGACAAAACAGGCGACCAGTGACAAGGCACTATGAATTGGATTTCGGGCAACAACCACCAACGAACCCGTGGCAATGGTAACCAAGCTAAGTAATATAAAAAATTGTTGCTCCATTGGTAATCCTTCTTTATTTATTGCGCTTTACTGGGATTGCTCTTTGTTCGGATTGAAGTAGTGGGTCGGTTTATTTGTCCCGCCTGAGCAGTTGCCACCAGTCATAACCTTTGGCATCGGCTTTAGGGATCGTTTTGGCACTGCCATCTTTATCCAAAGATGCTTGGATAACGGTTCCAGCTTGTTTATCTGCCTTACGAGGTGCTGCTATCAAATCTTCGAGATGCACGACTAACGCCGCGGTATTGGTACTTGCAATCTCATATTCTTGACCGAGCTTGATCGCATCGGCAGGGCAAGCATCTTCACACAGGCCACAAAAAAGACAGCGCGACAAATCGATGTCAAAAACTTTCGGCCGCCGCTGGCCTTTTTCATCTTCATAAGGGATTACGATGATGCAATCGCAGGGGCAGATTTTTGCGCAAAGCTCGCAGCCGACGCAATTGACCTCGCCTTGATCGTTGGTTTTGATAAAATGATGGCCGCGGTGACGGTTATAAGGCAGCCACTTCTCGTGATCGGGATATTTATGGGTAATAGTTCTGGAAAACATATAGCCTAAAGTTAGCCGCAGCCCAGCCCACAGATCGCTGAAAAACAGCCACCCGATCCAACCTTGCTTTTGTTGCGCAGTTCTTGCCATCGTTACCTCCTCGGTAGCATAAAAATACCTGCAGTCCTAAAGCATAAACAAACCACTAACTAATATATTTATTATTGCCAGAGGCAAAAGTACCTTCCAGCCAATTGCCATCAGTTGATCAAAGCGGTAGCGCGGAAAGGTAAAGCGAAACCACATAAAGACCCAGATGAAAAATCCAACTTTTAGTAATAGCCAGACAATTTCCGGTACCAAGGGTGGAGCACCATGCCAGCCGCCAAAAAATAGCAGCACGTTAAGGAACGCCATGATAACGACTACTATATATTCACTCAGCATAAATAATGAAAAACGGATGCCGCTATATTCAGTATGATAGCCCGCACCCAAGTCACCTTCGGCTTCTGGAAGATCGAACGGAATGCGCTGGGCTTCGGCCAGTCCAGCGACAAAGAACACAAAAAAACCGATTGGTTGATAGACCACATTCCATAGCTCTTTTTGAGCTGAGACTATTTCCATCATATTCATCGAATTAGCCAGCATTACCACCCCGATGACCGAGAAGCCCATTGGGATTTCATAACTGATCATTTGGGCAATAGCTCTGAGGCTACCCAGAACTGCATATTTGCTGTTGGAAGCCCAGCCAGCGAGGATGATCCCAAAAATCCCGATACCACTAATCGCGAGAATAAATAACAGCCCTACATTCATATTTGACAGACTGAGGGTTACTACGGTGCCAAAAACTTCTATCGGTTCACCTAGAGGGATCGCAACAAACACCACGAAAGGGGGGACTAATGCGACTACTGGAGCGATTTTAAATAGCCAACGATCGGCTTCGGTCGGGATATGATCTTCTTTGGTTAGCAGTTTGATCCCGTCGGCTATTGGCTGCAACAAGCCATGCCAGCCAACCCTCATCGGACCTGGGCGTTGTTGAATATGACCAGCAATTTTTCGTTCTAGCCAGGTTAGTGGTAAAGGCAGCAGTAAGAGCACCACCACAATGACGGCAATCTTGACCAACATTGGCAGAATTGCATATAGGTATTCCATGCTACTGAGCCTCTTTAAGTTGCTGTTAACTTAGGAAAATCAGGTTGTTTTTGTTAGAAAAACTAGCAAGCAGAATTAAAAGGTAAGTTACATCTATACTTGGCTACGTTGTAATCCAATATCGATATCTATCGATAACGCCTTTTACAGCTGCTTATTGCTTTATCACTCGAGTTAACGATTTGTTATAAGTCTACTATAAAGATAGTTTACGCTCATAATTTAATCAAATGGTAGTTTATTTTCTAGAGTTGCAAAGAATTAAATTTGGGACAGGCATAAAATTCATATTGAGTAACTCGATTGGAAACATCGATTTTAGACATTAAAAAAGGGCTTATCACGTTAATGATAAGCCCTTTTAAGGTTTACGGTAATAAACCAGAATGTGGTGGAGGCGGCGGGATTTGAACCCGCGTCCGAAAAACCTACATCCTCGGTACTACATGTTTAGTCATGTCTTTTAGTTAACCGCGACCACTCCGACAGACAGGATTGGTATTGGCGAGTCAGATTGGTTTTAACGCTTCAACTACTGACAAAGTTTCCACGCGATCAAATGTAGGGTGACTTTCCGAATCTCTGCGCATAAGAAACACCTGAGTGGAAAGCTAGCTAGCCTAAGCTGCTAGAGAGTACTGTTCGTCGTTTGCGAATAGTTTAAGTGCGGCTTTTTACGAGGCCAACCGCCCCTCGACATGCACCTTGGGTTTCAAGAATCTCGTCGAATCCAGAATCGCCCCCAAGCGATAAATACAATTCTACGCGTTGCGGAGCTGAATCGCAACTGTCGAATTGTTGTTTGTTCGTTTTGTCGCCATATTAACGTAACGAGTCTTTCATCACACGGGACTTTTCACGGTTCCAGTCTTTGGCTTTGTCTGACTCACGTTTATCGTGATCGTTCTTACCTTTGCCGATGCCAATCTCTACTTTTACCCAGGCGCTTTTCCAATAAAGCGATAGCGCGATAATAGCAAAACCTTGACGCTCAACTAATCCGGCGAACTTATCGAGCTCACGACGGTTTAACAATAAACGGCGTGGGCGCTCAGGTTCGCACACAACATGGGCACATGCGGTGTTTAAAGGGGTAATGTGACACCCTAATAATAGCGCTTCGCCATTTTGAATAATCACATAGGCGTCGGTTAAGTTGATTTTACCTGCGCGCATTGATTTAACTTCCCAACCTTGTAATTCAAGGCCAGCTTCAGTTTTTTCTGAAATAATGTATTCGTGATGGGCTTTTTTGTTTTTAGCAATGTTGCCGCCACCCGCTTTTTTGCCTTTATGATTGGCCATATAATTGTTTTACGCTCATTAGTGATACAAAGTTCATCACTTAATTTGGAGGAACTTGAAAAATTGGTTTCAGTTTACCAGTAAATTAACCATGATCAATAGAGATTCAAAGTAATGATCACTCTATATGGTATGATGGCGCAAATTTTATGGGGGGTCATGATGGCACAGGTAAACCGAAGCGCTTTAGTAATGTTTAGTGCAGCTCAAATGTTTGATTTAGTAAATGATGTCGCCGCATATCCTATTTTTTTGCCAGGTTGCGTTGGTAGTAAAGTACTTAAAGTCAGTGAAAACGTGATGACGGCTAGTGTTGACGTTTCAAAGGCTGGGGTTAAAAAAACCTTCACTACCACGAATACGTTAGTGGCTAATCAACGTATTGATATGGCGTTACTCGATGGTCCCTTTAAAAAATTACAGGGTGGCTGGCAGTTTATTGAGCTAGATGAGCAAGCATGTAAAATAGTGTTAGCGTTAGATTTTGAGTTTTCAAATAAATTAGCAGAAATGGCGTTTGGTAAAGTATTCAAAGAGTTAGTGAATAATATGGTTAAGGCATTTTCCGAGCGAGCTACGGTTGTTTATGGATAAGATTAAGGTACTGGTGGTATTTGCGATGCCAGATAATCAAAAAGTGATTGAACTTTCGGTCGATCCACAAGCAACGGTTGAGCAAATTGTGGCGCAATCAAACATTAGTGATTTTTTCCCCGATTTTGATTTTACTAAACCTAAGGTTGGGGTGTTTAATCGTACGGTGAAGTTAGGTGATACCTGTCGTGATGGTGATAGAATTGAAGTTTACCGACCACTAATAGCAGATCCAAAGGCGGCGCGACTAAAGCGTGCCCAAAAAGCGGTAGACGAAGGCCGCGCTGATAAGGTCACTGGCGGACGAGTTAACCCTCAAACGAAAACTAGCAGTTAAACTCAAACAACACTCGAAAAAAAGCCCAGTTAAACTGGGCTTTTTATTGCGATGTTTAATCGTAGTTACACCAAGTTCGACTTAGTGACAACCGCCACAACAAGTACCTTCTTCAGGCTTGTCTTCTTTGGCAGGAGCTTCTTCTACAACTGCTTCTTCTTCTTCTTCTTCTGGTTCTTCAGAACCACAACATCCGCCGCCAGCATGAATGTGACCGTGGTCTAATTCAGTTGGTGTAGCGTCACGAATTTCGGTGATATCAACATCAAAATGTAATGTTTTGCCGGCGAAAGGATGGTTACCATCGACAGTAACGAATTCTTCGGTAATTTCTAATACGCGAACTTGAATTGGACCATTTTCAGTATCAGCCGTAAATTCCATGCCAATTTTTGGGTCAAGACCCTCAAAACCTTCACTAGGGATTTGTTGCTTAAGACCGTCAACATAAGGGCCGTAACCATCTTCAGGTGATACAGATACTTTAAATTGATCGCCTGGTTGCTTACCTTCAAGTTCTTTTTCAAGACCTGGGATCATATTGTTATGTCCGTGCAGATAAACCATTGGCTCATTGCCAAATGAGTTTTCAATTTCGTTGCCTTGGTCGTCATTTAAGCGGTAGTGAATGCTAACTACGATATCTTTTTCAATATGCATTTTAAGTTCTCTATAATTTAGTTGCCGTTAGTTTACCTTAAATTGCGATCCTTTAACCATGACTAACCTCATCTTTTTAGAGTTAAACGTTGTTGCTGCCGATAAGGAAAAACATCGGCGTATAGACCTTGCCCAATATTGCGTTGAGCATCACGCCAATATTCAACGTCGAACAATTCTGGGTGGAGTTCCAACAAGTAAGTTTTGATAATAGGGCGACCTAACAGGAAACGAGCAAACTCTTGGGGAAAAATATCAAACTCACCAACGCTGTACCAGGGTTCGCTGGCCATTTGTTGGGCAAAAGTTGTGGCCACGGGTAATTCCCTAAAGTTACACTGTTCGATGTACCAAATTTCATCGTAATCATAGAAAATCACTCGGCCATGGCGGGTCATGCCAAAGTTTTTAAATAACATATCCCCTGGAAATATATTGGCCGCTGCCAGTTGTTTTATCGCACTGCCATATTGTTCCATTGCGTTGTAAATTTGTTGCTCGTTGGAGCTGCGCAAAAACATATTAAGCGGGATCATTTTTCGTTCGGTATAAAGGTGCTTAATGATCACGTGCTGGTCGGTAATGGTTATTTCACTTGGTGCCAGCTCAACTATTTCGTCAATCAGTTGTGGTGAAAAACGATGACGAGGAAAACTAAAGTGGCTAAATTGCTGCGTATCTGCCAGCCGACCTACTCGGTCGTGATCTTTGACCAGTTGATATTTAGCTTTAACTTGTGCCTTGGTAATATTTTTAGGCGGGGCGAATTGATCTTTAATGACCTTAAATACAATGCCAAGCGAGGGCAGGGTGAACACTATCATCACCATGCCTTTAATCCCTTCGGCTAACACAAACTGATCCTTAGAGTTGGCCAAGTGTTTGAGGTAGTGACGATAAAATTCAGTTTTACTGTGTTTTTGGATCCCAAGACTACTCCACAGCTCATAAATAGGTTTGTGTGGCATTAACTCGCTAAGGTAACTAACTAATTGAGCTGGGCATTTTTCATCGACCATAAAATATGCGCGGGCAAAGCCAAATAGAATACTCATATCGTCCCAGTCGGTTAATAGGGTGTCGATATATATTTCGCCGTGTTCATTATTGAGCAAAGCCAACACGAAAGGGCGTTGGCGCTTCCCCCTAAGGCGACCAATTAAATAGGCTGCCTTGTTGCGATAAAATACGTTTTTAATCAGTTCGATGGTGTCGTAATGACAATGCTTAAATAACGGCTTTAGTTGCTCCCGCACTAAGGTGATATCACGATTGAAATCTTGCCACGGAATATTAAATTTGTAGTTGTTTAATAGGTTTTGCAGAGTGGTCGATATGATGCTTTCAATATCGACGATATAACATAGATCTTGGCGTTGATAGGGAGTAGCCGCTTGAGCGGTAGATTGAATAAATAAATGCTGCTGATTTAATCCTCGATGACGAAATAACCTTGAGAATGTCGAGTTAAAAAAAGTTTCGGCTTGCTCTGCTTGGGGGTGGTGGCGCAGAAGTTTACTGTAATGGGCCTTGGTGTTTTGCCATAACATGGTCGAAATCTCGGGCTTATCCAACTGATAATAGAGGTGAAGGGATAGCTCTGAAATCATATTGTCATAACTATTAATCCGCTCTTTCGACGCGTATTGCACCCCAACCCAATCGGCTTGTTCAAAGCGATATTGCGAGTCGCGGGTGATATTGCAAAAATGGCGATAGCTTTTCTCAAATCCCTTTAATATTGTGTAAGCGAGCCGTGAAGGTTTAATAGCAGCCATTTTAAAATCCAATTCAAACACTCATTTGAAAGTGTTATCTCATTGTGATGATAATATAGCAATCAAAATGTTGCTAATCTGTTAATTTTAGCCAATAACGATTAGTATGTTGATATCTTCACTATTTTAAATTGCTGATATTTATGAGTTAAAATACCTTAATTCCTAATACGCTAACCACCATTGACTGTTCTGGTCAAGTCCAACCGGACACTTTCCTAAAGGAATTTTCAAATTCAATTGGCGACTGATCATTGTTAGCTGAATGCAGTCGATCAACATTGTAATACTTCATGTATTTAGCGACATCGTTTCGCATATGCTCCCGCGATGGTTGTGGCACTTTAAATAACCAATCATGCTTCAAACTCCCAAAGAACGTTTCCACAACAGCGTTATCCCAGCAAGCACCTACATCGCCCATACTGGCTCGACAACCTAATCGTTCTACTAGGCTTCTAAAGCCGCCACTGGTATATTGGGAACCGCGATCACTATGAAAAACAATACCTTTTGGTGGCTTACGTAAGTTATGAGCCTTTATCAACGCTTTTTCGACCAAGTCACGTGTCATACGTTTAGAAATGTGCCAGCCAACAATGCGGCGCGAGTACAAATCCATGACGATAGCTAGATATAGCCAGCCCTCACCAGTCTTCAAGTAGGACACATCGCCAGCCCAAACCTGATTTGGGCCCACTGGATTGAAGTTCATGTTCAACAAGTTATCAGCCACAGCATCGCTGTGTTTTCGCTTCGTTGTCACTTTGTAAGCGATTCGTTGAGTCACGACTAATTTAAGCTGTTCCATTAACTTAATGGCACGATAACGTGTTATTTCAAAGCCTTCTTTGCGTAGTGCTTTAGCAAGTTCTCTACTGCCTAGGCTGTTTCGACTCGCTTTAAACAATGATTTAGATCGTCGATATAACCTTAGCGTCTGAGCGGTAATTAATTCACCAGGTTTTTTTAACCATGCATAAAATGCTGATGAACTAACTTCCATGACTTTACAGGCAACCGATACTGGATATTTAGCATCAAGTTCACTTATAAAATAATATCTTACTTCATTTCTTTCGCGAAGAAGGCACTTGCCTTTTTTAGGATCTCTCGCTCCATTTGTAGCCGTTTATTATCCTTTCTAAGCTGAATTAGCTCTGCCCGCTCATCGCCCGTCAAAGTATCGCCTTGGGCCTGTTGTTTATGCTTTGCGACCCAGTTATAAAGTAGCTTATCTGTGATCCCCAAAGATGCAGCAGCCTGCACTATCGAGTAGTCTTGTTCAATGACCAGAGCAACAGCTTCTTGCTTAAATTCTACTGGATAATGTTTATTCGTTCGTTTAGTCATATTCACCTCAATTAATAGGATTATAATCCTTTATTGAAGTGTCCTGCTAATTCAACCACAACATATCGCACTGGCTAACAAAACCGTTAGAACAGCCTGGGCAATGTTAAGGTATGAAAGTCAATATGAACAACAATTACTAATTAAGACCTAAGGTATAGAAAAACAAAGAATTTTACAATAATGATAGAGCATAAACGGTAAGACCAACCTATTAAAACCTGCCTATCTCGCAAGTCATAAAGACTGCAAAAGCGAAAAGGATAATAGGTGCGAAAACATCATTGGCTAGAGGGTAGCTCTCTCAATAAAAAGCCGTATATACGACCGCATCTTATTCTGTTTTATGTGAAGTTATTAGTTGTAAAATACGTGGAGTCCATATACGAGGTATGAAGGGGAAACGTTACAAAGCAGTTCTTGATATTACTTATGCTGGAAAAGTACTAGCGCCACTATTTTAACTGCTCTGATCCTTCTTGCTGTTGCCGTGAGCTACGTACCCATTATCGATTAGGAAATTCAGAAATTTTTGAATTTCTCAGGCGAAATAAACTGTAACTCATTGGATAGTTCTGGATTTGTAATGTATTCATTAATAATGGGGGGATTACCGTTCCTTTTAATTTTAAAGGTTCACCATTATTTTGAGCTCAACATAACCGAAAAATGCCATGTTCCACAAGACGTTACTCGGCGATATCATCACTTCCGTTATTGCAACAGCCAGCGAAACGGGGATTAATGTCTTTTATTACCTTGCAGCGAGAAGCTGAGCCAGTAAAAATAAATCAAGAAAAACATTTACCTTGGAACTACCTAGAAAGAACTAATGTAAAACAATAAAAAACCACTAGATTTTGGCTAATCGCCTAGGTTTAGTGCTGTCTGCGTTATTAAAATAATCAAGTTATAAAGTCACGCCATGCTTCCGTAAGCTACCAGTTATCTATTATGCCGCATCTTTCATCGGGTAAAATACCAAAGGCCGTTAACGATATGTTGAGTAAGGAATTTTTATTATCTGAACGAGGTGAGTGAAGTTGCCTTAGAATCGTAAAATCTTGCCCCAAACGTTACCCTGAAAAGAAACCGAAAAATGCGCATCAGATCTTAACTGACACGCATTACACCCTCATTACAGTTTATATTTTACTGATAGCATGAGGTTTCTAGGCTCGCCATACATTTCTAATGCTCCGTATGTCACATCATTGGAAATCGCACTGTAATATTTTTTGTCAAATACATTGTCTACATTCAATTGAATCGTTAGCTTATCTGTCGGTTGATACGCGACCATCAAATTCACAAGAGCGTAAGCGTCTTGACTATTTCTCACTGTATTACCGTCAATAGCTATATCGTAAAAAATATCACTTTGGTAATGAATCCCGCCAGCAATTTTCCAGTGTTTTAACTCCCCTGGTAATCGATAACTGGTATTAAACTTAAACAGACTTTCTGGAACACC
The DNA here is from genome assembly GCA_013214885.1 of Gammaproteobacteria bacterium. Taxonomy (GTDB): domain Bacteria; phylum Pseudomonadota; class Gammaproteobacteria; order Enterobacterales; family Psychrobiaceae; genus Psychrobium. The sequence continues at coordinate 31 of JABSRS010000087.1, read as the reverse complement.
GGTATCCAAACGTTCACCAATGTTATTATGG